>JAYUPZ010000315.1:0-17866 GCA_043759805.1 Myxococcales bacterium
TGGGGCGGACTTGAAGCGCGCGTTGCTTTGAATGCTCGCCAGTACGGGTTGGACTTCTTGCCCACGGCTTCGAAACAAAACGACATCGCCGGGGGCGCGAAAGATCGCTACATCGGCGTGAACATCGGCGTTGGCTACCGGATGAAGAACTAGTCTCGGTCGAACAGGAACGCCAGCGCAAACATGAGCGTGTGACGGCGATAGTCGACTGGCCCGCCGACAAGTTCGTTGGTGTAGAAGACGTAACGCACCATCCCCTCGAAATGTTCGCCGAGTGATCGGGTCAGCTCTGCACGAATTGTATTGCGACTCTCTTCTTCGATGCTCGCCCGCGGTTGCGCTGTCACGGGATCTCGCGATAGCGGCACAGGATCCGAATAGCGTGTAAACAACAACTCGGCCCGCAGCGTGAGTGTGAGCTCCCACGGCAACGACAGCCCGGCCTTGGCATGGGCGGCAAGACGCACAAGGCCGTTTCCGAAACTATTCGAGCCGTTGATCTGCAAAGCCGTTCCCACGCCGAGGAGGTGCTCTCCGGTACGAATTATTTCGGCACCGACCACGGTGAAATCGTCCACCCGCCGAGAATTCGCAACACACGCATCCTGTCGGCATCGTTCGCCCTCAAAATTGCGTTGTTCATGCGAAATTGAGGCGGACAGCTCCCAGTCCGCGGCGTCGGGCTCAACGTCGAGATCGGCCAGAAACGTCTTTCGATAGTTCAAGAAGGCAAGCGGCCCCGCAAAATTGAACTCATCGATCGACTTGAAGGTGAACCATCGATAGCCACCTCCCAGTCCAACCGCTCCGCCGCCTATGTGTTGTTGCAATTGTATCCCGGGTGACAACGAACGAAAGTCACGGGTATCCACGCCGCTCTTTTGGAAAGCGTCGTAATACGAAAAATTCGAGGCCAGCACAGTGCCGGGCAACAGGCGCACAAAGGCTCCCGGCGAGGCCTGCATGAGTGCGATGTTTTCTGGTTGTGCTGCCGATTCGGCGAAGACCTTCACGGCACCTCCACCCGAAAGCGCGACCGACCAGCGTTCGCCAAGATTCAAGGTGCCCGCGGCAGAGCCGACAAATCGACCAGCGGTTGAACCGACGACAGGTACAGACGTTTCGTTGCTTACCTGTTCGGTCCGCGCCGCATTGCTGTCGTACTCAAAACCAGATTCACCGCGCACCTGCAAGGAACCGTCAGCCTTTACGGACGAAACGGTAACCACAAGGGCGATGAAGGCGAGGACAGGTGCGCGCAATGAAACGGCATCTTAACCGAAGGTGTCGCGCCCTACTTGGAATGGCGCAAGGACTTCGATTGTTGCTGCAGCGCCGATGCCCGAGCACGAAGGGCGGCGACCGCGGCCAGTAAGGCAGCCGCACGAGAGGCGGGCGTCCCCACCCCTTCAAGGCGTCGAACCTCGGCGAGCGTTTGGGGATCCAGAAGTGTGCGGAACTGGGGCGGCAGCACGGCGTGTCCTGGCAACGCATCAGACCCCGAGAACGACGGCGACGTGACCGGAACGGTCGTTGTAGAGCCCCGCCCACCGGAGGTATCTGCGACCGGGGGATTGTTCATCGGGGCAACGGGAGCGGCAGCTCCCACTTCAGCACCCGGAGCGGCCCCCGGGGTCGAAACCGGATCTGCCGTCACAGAGACCACACCATTGTCGGCCGATTCCTGAGTGCCTTTCGTGTCCGGTTTTCCGAGATTCTGCGACGACAAAACCAGGCTGCGCTTCGAGGCTTCGAGTGCGATGAAGGGATCGTTTTCGATTCGACGCACGCGACGGCGCAAAGTATCGCGGCGATCCGACTGATGAACTTGCGCCTCCATCCGTGCGGCCTCGGTGGCGAAACGTTCCGCCTGATCAAGCAAGATATCCGCCTTCGCGTCCAGCTCGCGGGGTCCGTCGCCTGGTCGTTCCAGCGGTGCGGCGGGACTCCCCTGCAACCATTGCGGCTCCAGCTGCGTTGCGCCCGGCAATTGCCGCAGCTGTGCTTCGGATTCGGTCAGGCGTCGACCAACTGCGTCTGCCTCGGAAAGCCTCTCGCGTAGGCGGTAGTCCTCGGCGACGGTCCGAGACTTCTTCTTCAGGGTCTGAATTTCGGTCGTGAGCGCTGCGAGCCGAATACGAAGGGAATCAACCTGTTGCCGCAACGCAGTAACCCGAGGGGAAGTAATGGCGGCAGAGGGTCGAGCGACCTGTGCGGATGCCGGCGCGAGGGCTGAAAACGAAAGGCCCAAGCCAAACACCCACAACGCAAGCCACTGCGACCGGTGGGTCACGCGGAAACGTACGGGTGAAGGGGTTGCAACTCGCATCGAAGACTCACCCTCGTCTCTAGCAATCGGCGGGCCATCCTCCAACCCCGCAATATCGCTCAGAGCGCCTCGGTCTGCCTCTCAGAAATCCGAGAGAGCGTGCCACCCGAACACGGGTTTCCATTGAAGGCCAAGTTGGTGCAAAGTTGCTGGGTGTTCTCCCGATTCGCCTGTCTTTTCCTCATTTCGTCCCTCCTTGCGTGTGCCTCGACGCCCGCGGGAAACAACAACGCCACCAATCGTGCGGCCCCGACTGAGGCGACCGCCTACTACCCACTCGAACGAGGTTGGAAGTGGGCCTATGACGTGGTGCAAGACGGTGAACAGATACTCGCGACCTACGGCGTGCAATCCAACGACGGCACATCGGCCGTGGTACGGGCCGGCGACGAAACGGTCATGTTCAAGATCGAAGCGGGCGGCATCGTTCGCACCGACGGCGCGGCTCGGGGGGATTTTCTTTTGAAGTCGCCCATCGGAAAAGGCGCGCGCTGGCAATTGCGCAGCGGTGTCGCCACGGTGGTTGAATTCGGTAAAACGATTGAACTCGGTGCAGGACGATTCGACAACTGCATCATCGTGGAAGAAAAACGCATCGATCCCGATCGCAACACGCGCACCACTTATGCGCCGGGAATCGGTGCCATTCTCATCGAATACACGTCGGAGCAGGCGCTAGGCGGTGAGATCCGGTCTCTTCGAACGGAACTTCGCGGCTTCACGAAGCCCGGTCAGGACGAATTCGGCGAACCGGCGAATTAGCCGACGAAGCCGGGCAAGGGTCCGGTAAAAAACGGTGTGCCATCCCTAGCACCTGTTGTCCACCCGAAGGACTTGGCGGGGACATCCAGCACATTCAACAGCGTCGTGAAGAAATCACCCGTCGTACGTTTGTTGTACTTGAGGTAGCGGCCTGTTTTCAGGGTACCGCCCAGATTGCCTGCCAAAATGATCGGCAAGTTAATTGTTCCGTGCCAACTTTGGCGCAAACTCGACATGAACACGATGAGGGTGTTGTCGAGCAACGTGCCCTTGTCTCCGTCGGGTGTTGCAGCAAAGAGCGATACCGCATCGGCCACAACCTTGGTGTACCATTGCATCGTCTGTAGTCGCTGTTGATCGGTGCCCTCATCGCGATGAATGATGCCGTGCCAGCCGATCGAGAAGAGATCCTGACCCCCGTTCAAAAAGGGGAACTTGTTCGTTTGAATGTTCGAGAAGTGGATGTGCGCAACGCGTGTCGCTTGACATGCAAAGGCCATCTTGACCAGTTCCAGCTGCCCGGCGACGATCTTGTCGTCGTTGCGGCCGTCGCCGTCGTTGAAGTTCACGCCGGTCAACGCCTGCGGAGCCTTGTATGTCGGGTTGTCGCAAACCAGTCTCACCACGGTTTGTAAACTGGTTTCAAGCTGGCGAATCTGATCGGCGTGGCGCTGCAGGCGGATCTTGTCTTCGCCGCCCACTTTGGTGAGCAATCGATCAAAATTCCCGCGAACGTTGTCCAGGATCGAGGTTCGCTTGCCGCGAAGGCGATCGGCGGCCGAAAGCGTACCACCTTTATACCCCTGAAACAGTCGGGTGAATGCTGTTTGGGGATTGCCCTCGTGTAGATCCCGCGACAAGTCCATGCGAAAGCTCCGGACGTGCTCATCCGGTGGCGAGCCAACACGCAGACTCAGCATCGTTTCCTTCCAGGCGTCGGCCAAGAAATAATCGATCGACGGACCCGCCGAGTCCTCGCCGATCGTGCACTCCGGTGGAGCAGCGAGCAGGTTCCCGTTGGCATCCAGCGCTTTCTTGATGGGCATCGCGGAGAGCATGGTTCGAGACGTCCCGTTGTGACCATTGGTCGGTTGCAGACCCGAGGCGATGTTGTCGATGCCGTCCACAACCAGCAAACGATCGCGGTGCGCTATCAAGGGCGACAGAATCGGAGAGAGATTGGCCGGAAGCGCAGCGTTGTGCGTTGCCACAGGGGACCATGATTCGCCCGTGGCCGAAGGCTCTTGCGAATGTCCGGCGGTCATGAAAAGCACGCGCTTCGGTGGCGTCATCTGCGCCTGGGCATTGCCCGAAAAATATTCCAGCAAAGGCACGCCGACGGCTGCGCCACCGGCACCGCGAAGAAAATGCCTTCGACCCAGGTCGCCCGGCGTGACGGCAGACAACGATTGTATCCGTGGACGACTCATGGCTACTTTACCTCCTTGCGAAACAACATAGCGTCGCTGCGGGCGATGCCCACCAGCAAGGCTTTCAAGTTGTAACTCGAATTTGCGAACGCCTTATTGAGGGCGGTAATATGACACTGCGATTCTGTCTCATCCTCGGTGTGCGCAGTTGCAAAGCGATACCACTGAGTCGCAAGACACGCGCCGGTGATCTCGGCATTGGCTTTCAAGAGCGACGCCAAACCGGCCGTACCCGTGAAGGTTGCGTCGTCGAATGGAACGGCGATTCCGGCCGCGTCGACCGGGGTGCCGTTGCCTTGATACGTGTCACGGATGCGCCCCACCTGATCAAGATCTTCCATGCCATAACCCATCCAGTCCATCGCGCTGTGACACGACTTACATAGCGCAATGGACGAACGGGCCTCGATGCGGGCACGTTGAGTTGAGCCCGGTGGCAATTCGGGATTCATTGCGACGGCACCTGCGGGCGGCAAGCCCACGTCGAAGCAGGTCAGACGACCGAGGGCAAAATTGCCGCGCAAAATGACCGAGGTATCGCCGGTGTGGGCGTGGGCCGCTGCCACCTGAGCCTTCGACAAAACACCTGCCCTCAGCTTTGGAGGAAGATCGACCCGTAACCAGTCATTGTCATCTTTGGCCGTGACCGGCAGACCATAATGTTGCTGCAGGCTCTTGTTGGCAAACGTATGACCCGCGGAAACCAACGCCCCGATGTCTGCGTCGGCGTCAAACACGGCGTCCGTCACAAATCGATCGAACTCTGGTGCAAACGACGCCGCAATCGGCGCTGCGACACGGTCGGCAAAAACCTTTCCGCTCGCGCCCATCCATTCGGAAAAGAAGCGGGCGACCGTGGTACGTGCCCTGGGATCGGCGAGCAAACGTTCGGCTTCACTCACGAGCACATCCTTGTTGCCGAGATCGCCTTTCGTGGCGCGCGTCTTCAGAATGTCGTCAGGTGGACTGTCCCAAAAAAGGTACGATAGACGCGATGCAACCTCGAAGCCATCCAGCTTCAAAAGCCCGGGTGTAACACCGGGCGTTCCGATGTCGACCCGATAGAGGAACTGTGGCGACTGGAGGACCGAAACCAACACAGCACCAATCGCCAGATTGAAGTCGAGAGGGTCAGTGCCGGCACGAACCGCAGAATACAAGGTGATGAGATGATCAATCTCCGCGGTCTGCACCGGACGCCGATATGCCCGAGGCAAAAATCCTTGCAAGAAGGTTCGCGCACATGCGACGCCGTCGCCGGTCGGCGCACAGGAAACAACCTGTGCGATCTTGTCAACCGCCTGCAGTGCGATCGACTCCGAGGTTTCGAGGATGTTCTGCAGATCGGCGTACAAAACGTCGTTGGCAGCGGCGAAGCTGGTAAATGCGTATCGAGACGACGACGTCGGATACTTGGTACCGATGTCGATCGGAAAAGAGAACAGCGAGGAAATCGTATTGCGATACTGGACATCGGTCAGACGAACCGCCTCGAAAGAAAACGGCAACACAGCGGTGGGACAGTCTGGCACCGAAATCCCACCGGTATTGTTGTTGCCGCCGGTCTTGCTATTTCCCCCGTTGCCATTGCCGGCGTTTCCGCCCGATCGGTCGCCGCCCCCGCCACCCGTCGATCCCGCGTTGATGCTGCCTGAACAGGCCAACATCGGAACGGACAGAATCAAACAGACCAGCGCACCAAACCGGGCGTCATGCAGTCGAACTTGTATCATGGAAGTAGAGCCCTCTAGATTAACAGACGTCAATGCAGGCGTCTGCGGCTCGGTCATTGTCGAAAAACACCTACCGACACTCACCCACATACGCAACGGTTGGAACGTCAACCGAGGGTATTCTCGTCGTACAGCCGAAACAGCGCCTGGGTGCCGTCCTCGGCTCCGCCTTTGTCGGAAAGGATCTCGAAAAGCCGGGCGGCCTGTTCCAGTCCTGGCAAGGACAGGTTCAACTCTTTTGCGGTGGTTAAAGCCAAACCCAAATCTTTAACGATGTGCTTCACATAAAAACCAGCCGCAAAATCACCCGCCAACATGCGAGGGGCCATCGTCGAGAGTTGTACTGAACCCGCGGCTCCTTTCTCGATGCTGGTCAGGACGCGCAAGGGATCCAGTCCGACACCTCGGGCAAACGCCATCGCCTCGCAAACACCGACAATAGTAGCGGCGATCGCAATCTGATTCACGAGCTTGGTTAGTTGGCCAGAACCCGGTGGACCCTGGTGCACGATCGTCTTTCCCATGCACTGCAGAATCGGCAATGCTTGCTCAAAGACAGCGGTATCACCGCCGACCATGATCGACAGTTGCGCGTTGCGCGCCCCCGTGTCTCCACCCGAGACCGGAGCGTCAAGTGCACCCATGTTGTGGTGCAGTGCCAGCGTAGCAATGCTTCGCGCCAGAGCCGGGCTGGAGGTAGTCATGTCAATCACCATCCCACCCGACCTCAGGTTCGCAATCACGCCCTGCGCCCCCATCAGGGTCTGTTCCACATCCACCGGATAGCCCACCATGGTGATAACAACGTCTGAACCGCACGCCACCTCCGCTGAATCACGACAGGCCACGGCACCCTTTGCGACGAGGGGCGCAAGCTTGTCGGCCGAGCGGTTAAAAACGCGCAGCGGATAGCCAGCTTCGAGGAGGTGACCGGCCATGCTGCGTCCCATCACGCCCGTGCCGATAAAACCAATGGTTGTATTGCGCGTGATCATGGTGAGGCGCCATCACAACAACAAATCCGACGGTGACACAAGTCCTCCATGATAGAAAATCGGCGTGTCCCCGGTTTTGATTCTGGTGATCGGCCTTGCAACCATCATCACCTTGATCTTGGCGTTGCGAATCAATGCCTTCGTGGCGTTGTTCGTGGCCGCCCTCGTGGTCAGTTTTCTCGCCCCGGGCAGTCTTGAGCTGAAGGTAGTAAGGGTCGTCGAAGCGTTCGGCGCTGCCTGCGGAAAAATCGGTATTGTCATCGCTCTGGCTGCGATCATTGGAACTGCCATGGCGGAAAGCGGCGCCGCTGATCGAATCGTGGTGGGTTTCACGCGCGCCCTCGGGGCCAAACGCGGCAGCACGGTCCTGATGGGCAGCAGTTTTACGATTGGTATTCCCGTCGTTTTCGACACGGTCTTTTACTTGCTCGTGCCCATCGCGCGATCGTTCCATCGGCGCACCGGACAAAACTACCTCAAGGCCTTGCTCGCGATTGCCACCGGAGGAGTCATTACCCACACGCTCGTTCCGCCGACGCCTGGCCCACTCGCGATCGCCAATACCCTCGGCGTTGACCTGGGTGTCATGATCCTGATGGGTGGTGCCGTTGGCGCAGTTTCGGCAATCGTAGGACTTGTCTATTCGTCGTACCTCAGCAATCGGTACAAGATCCCGTTTCGTTTACAAGAGGGCGAAAGCGATATCAGCGCAACCGAGACGAGAGGCGACACCGAACAACGGTTGGGTCCGGGTGATCGTGCATCGATTCCCGCCTTCGAGGGACCGCCGATGTGGCTTTCCTTGCTGCCGGTTTTGTTACCGGTGATTTTGATCGGTGCGCGGACCGTGATTGAGCAAGTTGCAAAGGGGACCCCTTCACTGACGACAGTGAACATGGCGCTGATGTTGCTCGGGGATCCGAACGTGGCGCTATTGATCTCGGCCTGCATCTCGCTTTATCTTATTTACCGTCAACGCGGCACGCGCCTTGCCGATATGGAACCCATCGTGGAAGCCTCGCTCAAAAGCGCAGGCATTGTCATCCTCATCGCGGCTGCGGGATCTGCCTTAGGCGAAATGCTCAAAGAGGCACAGTTGTCGGTTGCGATGACGGCGATGCTGGGTGAAACGTCGTCGACAGGTTACGCTTTGTTGTTCATCGGCTTTGGAACTTCGTCCGTTCTCAAGATCGCGCAGGGGTCGACCACCTCTGCACTCATTGTCACCTCGGCCATTTTGACCGCGATGATCGGCGGCAAACCCCTGTCGTACCATCCGGTTTATCTGGCGCTCGCAGTGGGCGGTGGCGGACTTGTCGGTTCGTGGATGAACGACAGCAGCTTTTGGATCTTCGCCCGCATGGGCGGCTTGACCGAGGCTGAAACGCTGAAAACCTGGACGCCGCTTTTGGCTGTCATTGGTACCACAACTTTCTTGCTATCGTTAGCGCTGGCGGTTGTGCTACCCATGCGCTGAACGCCGGAATCGCCTTCAGGCTTCTAGGGCGGTCAGAGACTCGGTCACTCGACCGCCCTTTTGCCCGAATGCTTGAAGTGGCAAGCCGACCGAACGCAGCAGCGTGAGCAAGACCTTGGAGGTATTCTCTTCCGTCGTCGAGCGGTAGTGCAAGCCAGAACGCAAACGTCCACCCGCGCGCCCGGCCACCAGGATGGGATAGTCAAAGTTCTTGTGCGCCTTGCCTTCGTTGAGATCAGTTGTGCCCAGGATCGCGACGTTGTCGAGCAGGTTTCCCGCGCCATCGGGGGTGTTTTTGAAAACTTCGAGCAGACGCGCGAACTGCTTCATGATGAAGATCGTGGTGGCGTGAACCTTCGGTTGATCGCCCGGCTCGTCGTGCGTCAATGAATGATGGCTCTCCTTGTGACCAAGCTGCCAATAAACCGTATGACCAACGCTGCCGGAAAACATCACCGAGAACACGCGGGATAGATCGCAAGCCAACGCGTGCGCGAGAAGATCCGCCATGGCTTCATTTATGGCCTCCATCGGTTCTTTGCCGTCCACCTCGGCGAAAGGATTTCCAATTTGTTTCGGCCCCTTGCAACCCGAACGCCGTGAAGGCAGCGTCACGAGGCGTGATTCGACTTCGCGAACGTTTTGCAGGTGCTGCTCCAGCCGATGTCCATCCTGGCCACTGATGTTGGACCGCAGACTGGCAAGATCCTCGGCCACGACATCCAGCACGCTATGTCCCATCCGCCGACCAGCCGCAAGCGCCGATTCGCCGCGTCGCCCCGCCGTACCCGGTGCGCCGCCTTGACCAAAAAGCCTGTCGAAAATCTGGCGAGGATCGTAATCCGGTGGACACGCATTGTCCGGTCCACGGTGAGAAAGGTATTGCAGGGTTGAACCTTCCCCATCGACCACGCGCTTTGAAACGCCAACCTCGATCGACTGAAAAGGCGTCGCCTTTCCAATGACCGATGCCGCAACTTGATCGATCGAGGGCGCGCTAAACGTCGAGGCGTAGCCCGAGGTTGGATGGGACTGAGGCGCCATGGGTGCTCCGGAAAGCAAACCGACCGTTCCCGCATGGTGCCCCCGCTCCTCGCCCGTGTATATGCGCATTCCCGAAACCACTGAAACGTACGACTTTAACTTCTCGAACGGGGCGAGTTCAGGACTGAGTGCATATGCAGGGCCAAGCGCCTGTGGCGTCCAGCGATCCAGCTTGACGCCGTTGCCCCAGAAAAAGATGCCGAGTCGGCGGGGTATCGGCTTGCCTTTCCGTCTGCCCGAAGTCGCAGCGAATGCGGCCCCGTTTGAATCCAGCATCGTTTCGAGAAGCGGTAACCCGACCCAGGCGGGGACGCCACGCACGAGGCCACGCAGTACGGTTCGCCGCGGCAGTGGGTTTGATTTTCCAATCTTCATGAAAGCGTTCCTTTGATCTTCGACACCGCGCTACTCGGACTCGGAAACAAATCGGAATCCGCGACTTCCCACGACGGCGATGAGCAGCGCAGGAAAGCTGTAGCCGCTCTCTGACAGAGATGCCGTCAGTTCCTCTATCAGGGGTTCGTCCGACTCGGTTTCTAGCGTTCCCATTGCAAAACGAAACAAGTTGCGCGCCATACAGGCGCCAACGCGGTCACTGCCCCGCAGAAGTTTTCCGAGATCCGAGGCGTTCTTGAAATCAACGCCATCGACGGTTCCGGAGGCGTCGATCGGCAGGCCCTGTTCCTCGCTGCGAAACCGCCCGGCACCATCGAAGTTCTCGAAGGCCATTCCCATCGGATCCATTGCCTTGTGGCACCCCTTGCATTGTTTGGCCGAACGATGCGCTTCGAGACGCTGCCTCAAGGTCGCCGGACCCGAATCAAGATGCTCGGGCAATTTGCTCGATACATCCGGAGGTGGCGGTGGGACAGCCTGGCAAAGCAATTGCTCTCGAATGAACTTGCCGCGTCGGGTGGGTGAGCCACCCGTTGGACCGGATTGTAGCGCCAGAAACCCCGCCTCGGTGAGAACCCCCGCACGACCGCTGCCCGGGGGCAACGGGATCTCCGCAAACACGTCCGCTGGGATGATGGTGTCATAACCGTAGTACGTAACGAGCTCCCGATTGACGAAGGTCACCGGGCTGTCGAAAATTTCGCGAAAGTCACGTTTGGGATTGAGTACGACGCTTTCGATCAAGCGCAAGGACTGCTCCAACATGGCGGCAGCGAGCGTTGGCGTTCGTAGCTGTTTGAATGCCGCCTGCCCGGCAACAACGCCTTCCAACAATCCGAGGCGCATCAGTTCGATAAAGAACCAACGCACCGTGATCCGGGCGCCGGGCAGCTCGAGCAGTCGTTCCGCCTCGGCCTTCAAGCCCCGAGCAGAGGACAATTCGCCCGAAGCAGCACGATCCAGCAACGCTTCATCCGGTGTTGTTCCCAATAAAAAGTAGGACAATCGGGTCGCGATCTCGAAGTCGGTAAGTCGACGAAGACCCGGGCGCTCGGCGTCCTCCACACCTATCTCGGTGCGATACAAGAAATGCGGAGACTGCAACAAAGCCGCAATCACGGCTTCGGCACCGGCGTTAACTCCGGAGCCCGCCGCCGTATCCACGCCAAGGTAAACGTAGCGGGCGATTTCCGGCGCGGTCACCGGACGACGCCAGGCGATTCGTCCGAAGCGCGTGAAAAAATTGGCCAGACAGGACTCGGTGCCCGCAATGTCCCCCGAATTGAGGCGCTTTTTAGACGGAGTTGGAAGGCAACCCAACCATCGATTCCGCCAATGGGGGTCGGCAATGGCCTGGCGTGCCACATCGAAGGCTGCCTTTGCGAAACGCTCGGTCGCGCGCCGGCTGGTCCCAAAGCGAGCGCCACCGACCACGGCCGAACCACTTATCAGCGTGTCGCGTTCCAGATCATTCGGTATTGCGATCCCGTCTCCGAAAAGAGTACGAAGAGTGGCGCCGTACTGAGTAACCGTGAGACGAATCATCCCGGCCTTTTTCGGTTGAAACTCCGGCGCATCGGTGGGTCGGAAACGCGCCCCTTGCACAATCCACATTCGAACCGTTTCGATCTCAGCAGGTGTCAGCGGATCGCCTTTGATGGGCATTTGATCCTCGTCACCGTGACCGAGCAGGCGCTCCATCAGGTAGCTTGTTTCGGGTTCGCCCGGGACCACCGATTCACCGGCAAAGCCGCCCTCGATGACCTTTTCGGCCGTCACCATTTGCATCCCACCCGACGCCTTGTGCGGGCCGTGACACTCGACGCATGCACGCGTGAAGATCGGCTGAACATCACGTCCGTAATCCACCAAGCGCAGCGAGGGCGTGCGCACCGGCGCAATAGGGGGCGCCGTTGCCGCGAGCAGCCCGGCCGAGAGAAAAATCGCGTGGATCGCCAGCATCATTTGGGTCTATCTTGATAACGCCCACTCCGAATGCTCACGTCAACAGTGGATTTGCTCGGGACTGTGATCGAGATTGACTCTCGACACCAAACTGTGGTGCAAACGCCACATCTTTCCCGCACGGCATTCGAAAAATTGAATGGCGATGCGCAATCGGCGAAGTCGCTGCTGGAAAAAAAACCTACGCAACGCATCAAATTTTGGAAAATTGAACGGCGAGCCCACCGACCATAAACTCAAAAATTGATCTGTCGGTGCGAGCACCGGTTTCATATAGTCCCGCGACAGAATAAACTGGAACGCTGGATTCGTTCCGGCATGCGAGGATGGCGAAACTGGTAGACGCGCTGGATTTAGGTTCCAGTGGAGCAATCCGTGGGGGTTCGAGTCCCCCTTCTCGCACCACGCGTTGGGTCTTCCCAGCGCTGATGATCATGCTTTGCGCCTCCTCGGCCAACGCCGATCCGCCCCCCCTTCCCCGACCCGAATCGACCCGCCGGTTCCTGCCCGCAACGAACGTCAGTGCCATTGCCCAAGATAGCAAGGGTCACCTGTGGATCGGAACCGATCGAGGCCTCGCGCGATTCGACGGATTGGAATTTCACTGGCAGGAAGGACACAGCCGACTCGACGATGCAGTCCAATCGATTGTTATCGATCCGGACGACACATTGTGGATCGGATTGAGACAACCGGGAACCGTCCTGCGGATGCGCAAGAATCGGGTGGACGTGGTGGTGGTTCTCGGAGAGCCACCACTCGTGCCGCTGATGCGCGTGTTGCGCGGGCCAAATGACACACTTTACACCCTGTCAACACTGGGGCTCGACCAGATTCCGCTCGGAGCGTCGGGCGCAGTACCGGTGCCCGTGTTCGAGAACCAAGACGACTGGCGAGCGGGTGATGCAATCTTTGACGCCGACGGAAACCTTTGGATTGCAACGACGCGCGGTATTGCCAGAGTGCAACAGGGAAAAGCCCGATTGATCGACCCCGTCAGGGTGGTTCACAACCTGCATGAGGGACAAAACGGAACGTTCCTTGTCAATACCAACGAAGGACCGCACGCCTTCGATCCGAAATCCGAAACGTGGACAAAACTCAAGCTTGCTGACGGCTCGGCCCTTGAGTCGAACGTTTTGTACTACGATTCACACAAAGCTACCTGGCTTTCCCCGGGTTCCGGTGCCAACCTTCAGGTTCTCGACAACGGCATCCTCTACCCTGCCACCATCGACGGGATGGAAACGGGTGCCTCCTTGGCGTTCGAGGATCGCGAAGGGAACGTTTGGTTCGGCTCGGCCACGGGAGGCCTGGTGCATTTCCGCCGCAATCATCCCTTTCGGGTTCTTGGAAGGGCCGATGGTCTGGAGATTCCGGTCGTCTTTTCGATCGCCCCCGCGGCTTCAGGTGGCGTGTGGATGACGTCACCCACCGGTCTTGTGCGCTGGAAAGACGGCGAGCTGAAGGTCATCTCGGTCCGTCCTCTTGCCTGGCCCGGTGGTTTGCGCGGCATCTTCGAGGATGCTGATGGCTCGGTCATTTTACCAATATTTCGCGAATCCGTATTGCGATATCGCGACGGAGTACTGACCGACGTTGAAAGCTGGGCGTCGCTTCCTGATAAGCATTTACATTGGGCCCTACGAACCCGAGATGGCACGCTGGTTCTCGGGCAGTCGGACGGAAAACTAATTGTGGAAACCTCGGGGGAACGCAAGATCTTCGACGGTGCGCCATCCCAGTGTGGGGCGCCGGCCCACGGTGCGTGCGAAGACCCGAACGGAACATTGTGGTTGGCTACGTCCTATTCGGGCCTCTGCGAGGTCCGCCGTGACAAACCAGAATGGACCTTTCGCCGCTATGGTTTCGGCAAGACCCTGCCCACCAACCGATTGAACGCAATTCACTGTGATGGCAACGATCTTTGGATTGGGACGGGGACAAACGGCCTTGTCCGGAAGCGCGGGGAGGTCTTTGTCGGCGTGGACGACACGAAGGGTCTGCGTTCGAATCACGTCGGAGCCATCGTTCCCGATCGAGTCGGACACCTCTGGGTGAGCTCGCAGCGAGGCATCGAGCGAATCGACGCACAACAACTGAACGCCGTGGCCGATGGCAAACTCGACCGAATCAATGGCCTTCCCTTTGACATCGATGATGGCATGGGAGGAAACACGGTGGTGTCGGCGTTTCCGCCGAGCGGTTCAATCGATCGGGATGGCGCCATCTGGTTTCCCACCTTGCAGGGTGCGATCGTCTTTCCCGATCCCTCGTCGGTAAGGCCCGCGCCTGTACCGACGCCGATTTTCGATCGTGTTACGCTTGATGGACGCGATCTCGTCCTCGACGATGCGCCCATCCTGCGGCGCGAGGTGGGTCTTGGAAACCTCGTTGTCACGGTGACCGCCTCAACCTTTGTTTCGCCCCATCGCCTCAAGTTTCGTTATCGGCTTATCGGCTTCGATCAGAACTGGATTGAAGCCGGCTCGCGACGGACGGCCTACTATACCAACCTCCCCGCTGGTAAATTCCGTTTCGAGCTGGAAGTCACAACGGCCGGCAGTACCATCCCGCGACAGACCAGTCTCGACATCGTCCTCGTGCCACCTTTCTATCGAACCCCGATTTTCACAATCGTTCTGGTGCTGGCAGCGGTCCTGTTGATCCTGTTTCTTGTGCGAATTCGACTCTGGCAACAACGCCTCCGCTTTGCCGCCGTCGTCGACGAACGCGAACGCATCGCACGCGATATGCACGACACCCTTGAGCAGAGTCTCGTGGCCTCACGGTTGCAACTTGACGCGGCAGAAGGCGGGTTGGGACGGCCAGGACTTGCCGAAAAACACATTGGGCGCGCACGGGAACTGGTCGATCGCAGCATGAGAGAAGCCAAGGCCTCGATCTGGGCTTTGCGCGCTGGATTGTCGGACGAAGCTGATCTTCGGGCGGCGCTGTCCGCTATCATGGGCCAGGCGCTTGCAGGCACCCGTGTTCATTTTCACCTCGCATGTGACGGTGAACCCTATCGTCTTGAACCCGAGGCGGAACGGCAGATGGTGCGCATCGCTCAGGAAGCGGTAACCAATGCGCTCAAACACGGCTCGCCCAAATCCATCAACATCGATCTTCGTTTCACGCCCACCAATGTTGAGATGTGCATCCGTGACGACGGCGCCGGGTTTGACGCCGGTGACGATGGTGTTTCCCCTGCCGGAAAACCCGGGGCTCATTACGGTCTTCGTGGCATGCACGAGCGCGCACAAACGCTTGCCGGAAACATGCAAATTCATAGCCGCCCTCTTGAGGGTGCCGTGGTCACGGTCTCCGTTCCGGCCACCTGGCGACGTGGTTCCGGAAAGCGCGACAAAAATGGTAGGCTGACCAGGACATGAATCTTGATGAGCAAACGATCCGCATTCTGATCGTCGACGATCACGCCGTTGTGCGCGAAGGATTTGAAGCCGTTATTGGTATGCAGACCGACATGGCAGTCGTGGGCTCGATTGCAACCGGTGAAGCCGCCTGCGACGCATATGCGGCTCTGAAACCGACGGTGGTGTTGCTCGATCTTCGACTGCCCGGGATGGATGGCATCGAAACCCTGCGGGCCCTGCGTGGGATGTTCACGGGGGTACGCGCCATCATGATCACAAGCCAGGAAGGCGAAGAAGCCATCTTCCGGGCGATGAAGACTGGAGCGATGGGATACGTTTTCAAGAAATCGCCCTCAAGTGAGATCTTGGCTGCCATTCGCGCCGCCGCCAAGGGAGAGGTCAGCATGACGCCCGAAGCAGCCATGCTCCTCTCTGACCGCGACCAGCACGAAGCCTTGAGCGATCGAGAAATCGAGGTCCTCAGCCGCGTAGGTCATGGCCTTTCGAACAAGGAAATCGCTGACGTCCTTTCAATTTCACCCAACACGGTGAAAAACCATGTCAACAACATCATGACGAAGCTGCACGCAGGTGATCGCACCCACGCCGTCACGATCGCCGTTCAACGCGGCATCATCACGCTAGACCGCTAGGCTCCAACCGCAAAAGTACGGCGAATGCGAGCCAGGGCTTCTTGCACGTTTTCACGCGAATTAAACGCCGAAAGCCGGAAGAAACCTTCTCCTGCGGGACCAAAACCGGAACCCGGTGTGCCCACAACGTGGCACGTTTCGAGAAGCTTGTTGAAAAAGTCCCAGCTGCTCATGCCATCGCGCGTCTTCATCCAAATGTAGGGGGCATGTTCACCGCCGTACACCGTAAAGCCTGTATCCCGCAGGCCTTCACGCATCAACTGTGCATTCTGCATGTAGAAATCCACCTGACCGAGGGTCTGGGCCATACCCTCAGGGGAATAGACGGCAGCCGCACCACTTTGAACAATGTAGGACGCGCCGTTGAACTTGGTAGTGTGGCGGCGGCTCCACAGAGGATTGAAGGCGACTTCCGCGCCGGAGGGATCGACGCCCATCAAGGTCTTCGGAACCACGGTGAAGGCGCATCGAACACCGGTGAAACCCGCTCGTTTTGAGAAGCTGCGCATCTCGATCGCACACTTGCGCGCATCGGGGATCTCGTAGATCGAGCGGGGCAAGTTGGGATCGCGAATGAAGGCCTCGTAGGCTGCATCGAAAACAATCACGGTCTTGTTGTCGATGGCCCAGCGGACCCAGTTTTCCAAATAACCCCGGGTCGCAACGGTTCCCGTCGGATTGTTGGGCGAGCACAAATAAACAAGATCCACGCGCTCGTTCGGCGGAGCAGGCAAAAATCCGTTGGCCTCGGTCGCTGCCAGATAGGTGAGCCCCGGGTATCGACCCGCCACGGCTACCCCGGTCCGGCCCGCCATGACGTTTGAATCGACGTAAACGGGATAGACGGGATCGGTGATGGCAATCTTCGCGGATAGATCGAAGATCTCCTGGATGTTGGCGCTGTCGCACTTGCTGCCATCCGAGACGAAGATCTCATCGGCCTCAACCTGAACACCCCGTGATTCGTAGTCGTTCTTCCGAATCGCCTCGATCAAAAAATCGTAACCTTGTTCGGGACCGTATCCCTTGAAAGTGGAGCGCGACCCCATCTCCGCAACCGCGCGGGTCATGGCGTCGACGATCGCCGGCGCGAGCGGTTCGGTCACATCACCGATGCCAAGGCGAATGACCTTGGCGTCGGGATTGGCGGCAGCAAATGCGCGAACACGCCGGCCGATCTCGGGAAATAAGTAACCAGCCTGGAGCTTTAAGTAATGCGGATTGACGGGTGCCATGACGGCTGCGGACGATAGCAGGACGTTGTCGTTGCGGCCCGCCTCCGAAGGGGCTAGGACAAACACATGATCGTGGCTGCGTCCCCGGCCGGTATTGCTCAGGCAGCCGAAACCTTGCGAGGCGGCGGCATCGTGGCATTGCCCTCGGAAACGGTCTACGGACTGGGCGGCGATGCCCAAAACGACGCCGCTTTGCGGCGGATCTTTGCCGCCAAACAACGTCCGGCAGGACACCCTCTCATCGTTCATCTGGCGCCGGGGGCGGCCCTATCCGAATGGACATCGAGCCCTTCAACGCGGCTGCAAAAGCTCGCAGATGCTTTCTGGCCGGGGCCCCTGACAGTCATTGTCCCCGCTGCCCCATCGGTCAGTAAAGTGGCTACCGGAGGACTACAAACAGTCGCGCTGCGGGTTCCAGCGCACCCAGTTTTTCAAAACGTACTGCGAATTCTCGGACGGGGAATCGCGGC
>JAYUPZ010000316.1:0-8131 GCA_043759805.1 Myxococcales bacterium
GTCGGCAACGTCATCGTCGCGCCGGTTGGATCGATGGAGCCCCACCAATAAAGGCCCGCCCACTCCACCTGGCCGCCAATGCCGAGCGTTGCGCTGCTGGAATTGAACGTGGCTGAATCGCCATCGATGTCGATGAGCGAAGTGACCACGGCGTCGTTGGCGAAGGTGGGCACGCCAGACCCACTTTCAACCGCATCACAGGTCGCGGCGGTGTTGCGTGCGCGATCGCAACCCACAATGGTATTGCCAATGACAACCAGCTGTCCCGGAAGGTTGCCGCTAAAGGCCCTTTGAAAGGTGCGAGTCTGGGCGTGGGCGCGCGGGCCGACGAGCGTAAACAACAACAGAAAAAGCAAACCGAAAAAGGGGCGAAAATAGGTGCTCATGGGGTCCGTTGTGGCTTGCGCCCCTTATAAGCGACCCCGTTGGCAAAGACCACCCCCTGAATGGCCTGGGGGACGGGGAGGGTCCATTTCCCCGACGGGTCTCTTTATTTCCAGATCACCGCCGTTCCACTCAACTCGACGCGCAGACCGTTGGGGCAACCTTGGTCGAGCATCTCGAACTCGAGCGTGTTTGTCCCCGAAACGAAACCCGATGTGATCATAAACGGGGATAGCGGGTTGTACGAAGGGGCTGTGATACCTTTGCTTGCACCATTGAGGCGAATATCCGTGCCCGAATTGTCCGCGCCCCAGGCGCCACGGACTGTGGCGGTTGCAGGGTCAAAGCCCGTCAGATCAAACGAGGTGCGGTAGACGTAGGTGCCGGCCGCGTTGCAAGGGCTCGCACCGGGATACGATTGGTTGGCCGAAGGTGCAATCCACTTTGAGGTTTCGCTCTGTGCAAACCAGAACCCGGCGGCAATATCCGTCGTCACGATCGCATTCGGTCCCATCAAAGTTAACTCGGCGCTTTGGACAAGCGTGTAGTGCGGATCGACGCTGCCGCCGGGCAGCGAGACTCGGCTGTCGTCCACCCCCGTATTGAAGATACTGAGTTCACCAAAGCAACCGCCATCCGGGGCGCCACCGGCATCGCTGCACGGGGGTCCAACGACCTTAACCAGTGCGTCGGCAATTGAAGCATCCACAACCGCTGTATCAACATGGGCTTCAACGGGCCTCGCAAGGTCCGCGGTGGCAGCATCGGTGCTGTTTCCAGACCCCGTCGAACCGTCGGTCAGGGGTAGGGGTTTGGTAGCCTCGTCCTCTGTGTCGCAACCCATGGAGGAGGCTGATAGCGACAACAAAACCAATCCAAGGGCGATCTTAAGGGCGTTCATGGGCTCAATAGATACCGAACCTCCGGCCTCAGCAAGGCCGTTCGAATGAACAAGCGCGATATTTCCGGGCCAAACGCCGCCTCGTCAGCGCTGCCGAAGCCCGATAAAGGTTCGGAACTTGTTGGCTTATTTTGACGCCCGTTACCAACTCGTTACAATCGCGTTGCCACCACTTTCGGTAGGCAATCAACAGGAGATCGATAAATGAAGAGTCTCGCAATCTTTGCGTTCACGCTGATTCCATCACTGGCCTTTGCCCAGACCACCACCGAGTCTACCGAGCCAACGGCTCCGCCGGCGGAGACGTCCGCTTCGACGGGTGGCGGTGGAAAGATCCTCGGTGTGGATGGCGCTTTCATGCTGCCCATCGGCGATTTCGGCGACGCAGCCGGCATCGGCATCGGCGCGTTGTTGCGCTTCGAGATGGCTCTAGACGCAAAGCTCTCGTTGACCGCACGCGCCGGTTACATCCACCACCTCGAGAAGAACTCCATCTCTTTCAGCCAGATTCCAGTTATGGCCGGCGCCAAGTACATGCTTACCGACACGCTTTACGGTGCAGCTGAGCTCGGCTTCGTTCGCGCTGCAGTCTCGGCAGAGGCTTTTGGCATGACCTTCGAGGACGACGAAACCAATTTGGCAATGAACCTGGGCGTTGGGATGCCTGTTGGTCCGCTCGATGTGCGGGCTGGTCTCAACATCCTCGACCTGGGCAATGCCGGCGAATCGATGGCCGTCGCAATCAGTGCCGGTTACAACTTCATGGCGCTCTAGTAGCCGTCTGATACAAAAAACGCCGGGGCTGTTGAAGATTCAACAGACCGGCGTTTTTTCTTTCGAACAAATCCCTGTTTCAGTACCGGAGACGAGACTTGAACTCGTAAACCCGTGAAGGTGGCGGATTTTGAATCCGCTGCGTATACCATTTCGCCACTCCGGCATTATTCAGTTGTCAGTCCTATCCGACCAGACGGCCGACGACTTTGCCACTCCTTCGGCGCAAGTCAACAGTTCGGTTGCTCTCAGCTGCCGAGGAGGCTTGTACCCACGCTTTGGGGCTGCCCGAGTGTTTGCTGCAAGCGCACCACCAAGTTCGCAAAAGCGGCCTGCATCGCTTCGGGTGTATCGATCGGATTTCGCAACCGGCCTCCGGCCATCGTACCGTGCCCGCCTGCAGTTCCATCCGAACCAATCACGGCGCGCATGGTGGCGCCTGCCTTCTTGAAATCCACATCCGTACGCAGCGACACGTAAGCCTTGCCCTTGTACCGCCCACCGACGAGGGTAAAACGCGCACCCTCAAAAGTCAGCAGCAGATCCGCGATTTCGGCCACCAGATCAGGATACGAAAGTTCATCCAGATTGACCGCGACGATATTGCCGAAGACCCGTGCCGAGCGCATGGCGCGATCGAGGGCTTCGAAGTGTTGGCGGGGAACTTTGGGATGACAGATCCGGTCGAGCCAGCTGTGATTGATGTGTGAAATTAAAAAAACGTAAGCGGCTCGTTCGGCCTCGGTGGCCTCTCGTCCCAGATCACGGGTTTCAGTTCGCAGCGCGTAGAAGAATGCGGTTGCGAGGCGCGTGTCGATCGGAATATTCCGTTCGTGCAGGTACTGCAACACGATTGTCGATGTGGCACCGAAATCGTCGCGGACATCGAACCATGCCGCGCGGGTGTCCAAACGGGCAGGGTGGTGGTCGACCACGATGTCCGCTTCGCGATGGGTTGGCAACGAATTGTTGCCGGTGCGTGGTTGACTGTCGACAATCGCCAGACAATCGTAGTCGTCTGGGTTGAGGGTGTGCAACGTTTGGATCGGGATTTCCAGAACTTCGACCATCGCGCGGTTCTCCGCCCGGCCCACGATGCCGCTGACCGCCAACGTGGTCTGCGCCGAAAGTTCGTGTTCAAGCAAGCGGCCGAGTCCCATCGCTGCTGCAAGCGAGTCCGGGTCGGGATTGTCGTGCATGTAGATAAGGACATTCTTGCGACCCCGCAATCGTTCGATCGCCGCCGTCAGGTTAAAGTGAGACACCGCTGGCGTGTTGGGTTCCCCAATGATCGGCAACGCATCCGAGGTGATGGATACCCTGCGATTTTTGCCTGGATCATTCACGTGGATTGAATCTTAAAGCGGGGAAATGCGCAGGTTGTCGTAGTGGACATCCGCATCCCAATTGTTGAAACCAAAATATGCGTTTTCAGGACCGTAAAAGGGTGACGGATCGGTCCACGACAAAAACGGTTGTCCATCGATCTGCCAGTCAATCGTTCCACCTTTGCGCGATACCGCAAAGTGGTACGTTTTTCCGGGCTCAACCCGCGTGTCGTCTCGCTTGGCCTTGACGCCCTCATTGTGTTCATTCTCTCGACAGATTACGCTCAGGCTGTTGCCCCAACCTCCAAATATCAGCACGTAGCCGGACGCCAGGTAGCCGCCGCGATCCGGATCAAAGGTAACACCGTCTCCAAATAGCTCGAATTTGATATCCCCTGACGCGCTGTGAGAAGTGGCGTCGAATTCGATCGTGACGTCGTGAGGGAGAGCCTGCCGGAGCCACAAGGGATGGTTAAAGGCGCCCTGAATCCGGAGGTGTCCATTTTGGAGCTGGTAGCCACCTCCGGTGTCATTCCATCCAGGACCGAGATCAACTCTGTCAAACGTTTCGTTGAACGGTTGCGTGAGTTTGGGAGGCTCCGACTTGCAAGCGAGCCCCACCACCGCGAGCAGCGCGGCCATCACGAGGTAGGAGGATGACTGGCGCCGACGGGGATGCGCCCTGGTAATCACGTGCGCACACTACTGCCGATACGCGATGGCGGCAATGGCCTACCGTTTACAGCGAGGGTTTGTACGGGATCACACGAAAGAATTCGCGGTTGCAAACAAAAGCCCCCAGCGGACACCCCGGTCGCTAACCACCACCATATCTGCTCCTGCAGCTTTGGAGATGGTACGCAACAGCAGAGCACCCGCCAGAATCACGTCAGCGCGTTTGGGATCAAGGCCTATGATGGTTTGTCGCTCCGTTGTGGAGGCATCCACCAACCGCTCGATCTGAAGATCAAGTGCCTCGACTGGCAGTTTATGGCCATGGACCACCGTCGGATCGTAGGTCGACAAGCCGAGCGACATTGCGCACAGGGTTGTGACGGTGCCCGCGGTACCGATGAGCGCGGCGCCGGAGGTGAACGGGATTGCCCCGAGCGCGTTTTCGACATAGGCCACAAGCGCCGCACACTGGGCGGGTGATGGCGGATCGTCGTGCAAAAATCGCTCGTGCAGACGCACCGAACCGAGCGGAAGGCTGCGACGAAACAGAACCTTTCCGGCGCTCGCGAGGATGAACTCTGTTGAACCCCCTCCAATGTCGATGACGGAAATGGCGCCGCGGGCTTCTTCCGGAAAGCTCCGCACCGTGGCAGCGAAGACCAGCTCTGCTTCTCGGTCGCCGGATATCACCTCGACTCCCGACTCCAGAATGCGTTCGGCCGGGTCAAGAAACAGTTCCGAATTTGTAGCACGGCGAAGCCCCTCGGTTCCGACCGCGACGATGCGGGCGCCGTATCTTTGCGCAATGCTCGAAAACTCGCGCAGCACGTCCAGCGTGTGCGCGATGTTTGCGGCCTGCAGACCACCTCCGATTCCGATGCCACGGCCGAGGCGCGTTATCTCAGCTTGTTCGTACAACACCTGTACGTTCTGCCCATCGACCGTGGCGACGAGCAGCAACGTTGTGTTCGTTCCAATATCGATGGCTGCGATTGGCATCGTCGCCATGGTGAGAATCCGGGCTACTGACCGAGTGCCGGGGCGGGTCCCCAGTAAGGTGAGCGGGCGTTGCCCTTCCACACATGTTCTTCGTTGAGGGTTTCGGGATTGAGCACGAACAATCCGCCGCGTGAGGAGGCGTAAACCAGCAATCGTCCATCCGGTGACCACGCAGGATCGAAATTCGATTTGCGGTTTTGGGTCATGCGCAAAATCTCATTTTTCTGTAGATCCGCCATGAAAACGTCGAACGAGCCTTTCTCGTCTCGACCCGTGAAGGCGATCTGTTGCCTGTCCTTGCGGGGATTCCAGCGCGGGGTCTGGTTGTAGCTGCCCCGGAACGTGATGCGTTTGGCAGCCCCGCCGCCAATCGGCATGACGAAAACTTGCGGCGTGCCCTGTCGATTCGACACGAAGGCGATTTGTGAACCATCGGGCGAGATTGAGGGCGAGCTGTCAATACCGGGATGATCGGTGAGACGTTTCAGTATTTTGCCGTCGCGTGCATCGATGCGGTACAACTCGGCGTTGCCCTCGAAGGACATCGTGAGCACGATGCTGCCACCGTCGGGTGCAAACACGGCTCCCGTATTCATGCCTTCCCGTTTGGACACGCGGGATGCTCGACCGCCCCGCGATGGAACCACCCAGAGATCCGGCGTTCGTGACAGATAGCTTGTAAATGCGATGCGATCGCCGGTTGGTGAATAGGCTGGAAGCAAGCAGTCAGATCGCATGTTTGTGTGAACCGCGGGGTGCTCGCCGTCCATGCCCACGCTCATCAACTCACGCTTCGGTCGGGCAAAAACGATGCGAGAACCAAACACGCCCAATACGCCCGTCAATTCCTTGATCACGTCGTTGGTGAAGGCGTGCACCAGCATGCGCAAATCGGCCCCACGATAGTCCTTGGCGAAGGTGGACTTGTCTCCTCGGCCCGTCTGGTAAAGGCGACCCTTGAGAGTCTTTTGATCCCCTGCCACGACTTCAAGTTTGATGACCGCCTGCGCGCCCACTTGTGACCACAACGCGGACGAAAATCCAAGACCTTCGCCTTGCAAGGCAGGTGGAAACGATACTGGATTCAGGACTTGGAAAAGGCCAACCAGTACGAAGTTGCGACGGGCTATGCCACTGGCCTCGGTGGCAAGCGCGCCGTCGCCGCTGGCGTTGGGGATGCCGAGTTTGAGCAAATTGCGATTGGGATCGGTGATCGTGATTTGTGGCAATTCTTCGTCTTTGCCCTGCGCTGCGGCATTCTGCGGCAAGGTGAGACAAAGGGCCGTGAAAGCGGCTGCGAAATAAATAGGGGACGAGCTGCGGTGAAGAATCATGCGGTTTTCCGTGGTGTTGACGTTCTGGAGCGAGAAACTATTTCTTGAAAACGATGCCGACGCCCTTGGCCCACATGGCCTTGACCTCTGCGGGTGGCGGCGGGACCTGCGCCGTGGCCGAGATGGCCTGCATACAGGAGTCATCAAATGTGTTGTTGCCGGAACCCTTGTGCATACCCGCGTCCTTGATGGTGCCATCGGCTTCGACTCGGATGCGAACGGTGGCCGTCAATACTGCAAGTTGTTCATCCGGAATCAGTCCGGCGGGGACGCTCCAGTTCGCACGGATCGCAAGGTTCACCTTGGTGGCGTACTCGTCGCCTGCGCGGGCCTCCGCAGCCGTGCCGAGTTCGCTACCGGTCAGTTGTCCTTCATTGTCTTCTTCGAGATCAACATCTTGAAGGAAGCGAGCGCGTGACAGTGCCGAACGCAGCTTGTCCGAGATCTCGGTGTCCTCGGGCTTCGGGGCTTCTTTGGGCGTTGGTGCTGCGTTTGGATCGTCCGCAATCTTGATCGCGTCGACGGGTCGCGTGCGCTGAGGTCGGACGATTTTGGGAAGCCAGAACTTGTCGCGGGGCTTGCCGAGCTTGACGAGTTCAGTCGTAATGAGATCGCGCACCTCCACCTCGGGGGCAGCTTCCACTCGGGTCGACCAGTACATCAAGAGCACGAGTCCGCCGTGTAACGCCACGGTCGCGACGATGCCGCCCGAGATCGACCGAGGTGCGTGACGAAAGACGACTTGTTCTTCGGCCATCGATTATTCCAGTGGATCCGTCACCATACCAAGCTTGTTGACGCCCGCCTGTTTCACGGCTGCCATGACCTTGACCACCTCGCCGTAGGGCAGGTTGGTATCGGCATGCAGGTAAAGTTCCTGGTCGGCTTGTAGCTTGGCATTGTTTTTCAGCGCCTCTTCCATGGATTCGTAGGGGATCTGGAGCTTTCCGAGAAAGAGTCGCTTGTCCTTGGTCAAGGTCAGGATGAGCTTGCCTTCGTCATCGGGAATCGTTTGCGCCTTGGCGTCGGGCAGGTCAACGTCAACGCCAGTTTGCAGCATGGGAGCGGTGACCATGAAAATGATGAGCAACACGAGCATGACGTCGACAAGCGGTGTGACGTTGATCTCGCCCAACATCGCACCACCGCCGCTGTCGCCTGTCCCCATCCCCACTAGAAGAACCTCCGGCGGATGATGTTCAGGAAGTCACTGCCGAAAGTGTCCATGTCGGATGCAAGCACCTTGATGCGGCGTGAGAAGTAGTTATAGGCCATGACGGCGGGGATTGCGGCAACAAGACCGATGGCGGTGGCAACCAACGCCTCTGCAATGCCAGGTGCTACGGTTGCAAGATTTGCAGCGCCCTTGGCTCCGATCGATCGAAACGAATTCATGATGCCCCAAACAGTGCCGAACAATCCAATGAATGGTGCTGCGCTTGCCGTTGTTGCGAGAAATGGGATCTTGCTTTCCATCTCGGTGATGGCGGTCAAACGGGCTCGGTGTAATGCGCGTTCGATGCTCTCAATGTCGCCGAGCGAGTTTTCGCTGTCCTGTGTACCCTGTTCGTTGCGCCGCTTGCGCAACTTGGCGAGTTCGGAGTAGCCCGCGCGGAAAACCTCTGAAAGCGGCGAGGGACCTTGCTCCTCGGTCAACTTCCACACGTCGTCGAGCCGGGGCGTATTCCAGAACGTTTCGTGGAATTTTGCAGAGCGCGAAGCCGCCGTGGAAAGAA
>JAYUPZ010000317.1:0-8125 GCA_043759805.1 Myxococcales bacterium
ATCGTTTGTGCGTTGGGATCGGCTCCGGCAAGCCGTCGGTAGTTCGATGCGACGACATTCTGCGTTTCGTCCGCGTCGTAGCGCTCGTCGGGACGCAGGGCCAGCCTGCGTCGTTGGGCGGCCTCAGGCACGGGCAAGTCGAGCAGCAAGGTGAGATCTGGTACGCGAATTCCTGCCGCAAGGTGCGAAATCCATTCAAGCGATTGCGACTCGGCGGGTTGATAGGCCAGCGACGACCATTGATATCGATCGCAAACCACGTCGAAGCCATGCTTTAGCGCGGGTTCAACCTCTCGCTGCAAATGATCGCGCCGATCGGCGGCAAAGAGCAACGCCATCGTGGCCCCGGACATCGGTTGACCGTCGATCTTGTGTTGCGAAAGCAAGGCTTCTCGAAGCAATCGACCGACCGGGCCCGTTGAAGGTTCTCGGGTCGCGATTGCTTTTCGTCCGAGCGACTCGAGGTGGCGCTTCAGGCGATCGGCCTGGGTCGTGGTTCCTGAACCATCGATTCCTTCAAGGACGATAAAGCGGGGCGGAGAAACGGGTGCCACTTGGTTAGCGTCATTACTACACGTCTGAGCGCGTCCGCCAAGATTTCCAATACGGAGGCGCGGCAGGCTCCTGCCATTTGATGCGTCGGGCCTAGTGCAGGACGCGGAATCGGTCGAGGCAGGCGCGAAGATGGCGTTCGCCTTCTTCTTCAAAACTGGAGAACCGAATCGCCATCCCGGTGAGAGAATGGGGATTGCCGCCCTCGCTGAAATTGATGAAGTAGTGGTTTTTCACCTGTCCGAGTGCAACCACCTCGCCGGACTCATCCGGGGTAAGAAAGCAGACCCGAACATGCGACCGCAAGGGAAGGGGATCTCGCGTCTCGACAAAGATGCCACCCGCAGACACATTTCTTGCGATGCAGGACATCTCGCCGAATAAAATGGATTCGATGCGCACCGGAAACGCTTTGTCGAATCGGAGATGTTGGCGCTTTTCCGCGGAGGTGTCGGCGTCAGCGGCGATCGGAGCGGCGCCACTTGACGAGACATCGAGTTGTAGTCGGGAGCTTTGTCGGTAGGGAGGCATGGTTGATACCGTATACATGTATTGAGATGAAGTCAAAAAACCTACATGTAGGATAATCGGCCCGATTTTGTTCGTCTTAGATAACCAAATGAAAACAATTGTTTACGCATGGATTCCCCCGTTGATTTGGGCCGCAGCTGTATTCGCAATTTCTTCATTGCCTGGACCGTCCCTGCCTGATCTGGGCTTCACGGCGCAGGACAAATTCGCCCACGCGCTGGTGTTTGGGACACTTTCGGTCTTGGTGCTTCGGGCTCTTTGGCGCACGCGGACCCGAAGCACGCCACTGATGGCGATGGGCGTGGCGGTTGCCATCGCGACGGTCTACGGTGTTACCGACGAATTCCATCAGAGTTTCGTACCGTTCCGCGCTCCAGATGTATTGGACGTGGTCGCGGATGGTTTTGGAGCGCTACTCGGTGTACTTGTGTTCGCTGCGTGGTCCCGACGACAGGTCAACTCGAAGAAGAACGTGGCGTTCGCGGAAAAGAATCCCGAAATCGTTGAATAATAATTTCTTCGCTGGCGCGTATCGATTGAAACGGGGGCCTTTTAACTGGTACTGTGAGGTTCGGAGGACATCGGGCGAACGTATGCTGCCGGACGAACGAACTACGCGCAGCGACGTAACGACAGCGCCCGGTGAAATTGAGGCCCTTGTGGTCTCTCCGGATCGCAACGTTGCTCGAGGGATGGTCGATTTCCTGCGCTCGCAATCGATCAAGGTTCAGTCGTTCTTCGATGCGGAAGAGGCGCTCGAAGAGGCGCTGCTCCATCCGCCGGATGTCATTTGCATCGATGACAATATCGGCCCCGCAGGCGGAATAGAGCTCGTGCAACGCTTGAAGAACAACAGCCGAACGCATGTCGTTCCCTTGTGTTTATGGGGACCCGTGGATGATCGGCAGTTTCGTTTGCGGGCGATGGCGGCAGGTGCGGACTCGATTTTTTCCACGGTGAGCGACACCCAGGAAATGCGCACACGCCTTTGGGCGCTGTTGAAAACGCGTGCGTTGACGAGGCGCCACCAGCGCAAACAGGATCGTCGGGATGCCACGATCGACCAGCAACGCCGATGGGTGGGCTCCTTCGTTCACGATCTACAAAGCTCTCTAGCGGCGTTGAGGGCGAATCACGAGTTCCTCGCCCAAAAATTTCAAGGATCGAGTGATCCCGACACACGCGAGTGTTTGTTTGATTCGGAGGTCCTGTATGCCGAGCTGGCTCGGGGCCTACGTTGTGTTATCGACTACGAACGTTTCGAGGTCGGCCAGCTTGCATGCACAATGGCGCCTTTTAACGTCAACAATCTGCTTGGCCACGTTTCCGACGCGCTGTCGAAACAGGCCCAGGGTAACGGAAAGTCGTTTGTCCTTAAAGCGCCACGGGGACTGGGAATGATTGAAGGCGACGTCCGACTTTTGCAAACGGCCCTGGTTTGTCTTGGGAGTCACATCTTGAGACATCCGATGAATGCTGCGGTGACCCTCGCTGTCGAATTGATGGGAGAGGAGCTCCAATTTTCAATTTTTGGAACCGGCGATTTCTTGAACGATCAGGATCCACACACCCTATTCGTCCCGTACGGTCGACCAAGCCAAGCGGGATCTCCGGTTGGTCACGGCGTGGGCTTGGCGCTCGCCCGCGCTATCTTTGCGATGCACGAAACGCCATTGCGGCTGTCGACGGTGTCGACCGACACGAATTCTGTTCCGAGTTTCGCGATAGACTTTCCACGAATCGGCGCAATCCCGGTAGGATACGACGCCGAATGAGGCCGGTCCTACTTCTCTTGTCGCTCTTGGCCCTGGCCACCGGCGCGCGTACCGCGCACGCGGGCAAGGTCGACGACCTCTCCAAAATCCTCCTCGAGGACTCGAGTTACAAGGTGCGGGTCCAGGCGGCTCTGGTTCTTGGCAAGCTTGCCGATCGCAACGCGGTTCCGGCGTTGGCCCGTTCACTGCGAGATCCAAACAACACGGTGCGCGCGGTTTCTGCCCAGGCACTTGGACGCATTGGCGCGCCCGAGGCTGTCAAAGAATTGAAAGAGGTACTGAGGAGCGAGAAGGACGCATTCGTTCGCAGCCAGATCTCAAAATCGCTGGCCTTGCTGGAGACAACCCAAGCTCGGACGGGTGGGGGATCGAAGATGTATCTTGAGCTGGGTTCTTTCTCGGGCGGTGCCAAGGGAATCGATGCCGCGACCCTGGGGATCTTGCGCTCCGGCATCGAAAAAAAACTGGGATCGCTCGGAACCGTGACGTTTGCGTTGTCGGACACGGAAAAGCGAGGCTTCGACAAAGCGGGCCGACGGGGTTTCCTCATCGACGGAAACATCACGAGGTTGGACGCGAGCAAGGTCGGATCGGCGCTTGAAACCAACTGTGATGTGAAAGTTATGGTGGCTCGATGGCCGTCGAAAAGCATCATTTTGTGGACGAGCGCAGGCGCCGCGGTCCAGGGTGGCAGCCGCGACCGCGATCGCGAGATTGCCCGCAAGGATTGTCTTGAAGCCTCAGCCGATCAGGTCGGCGAGGACCTGAAGAAGTTTTTTGAGTCGCAGGGTGGCTAGCGGCGACCATCGGGAACAACACGGGACATTGGGGACCAAACGATCATGACTACGGAAGATTCAGCAGCGGGCCCGGGTAACGACGTGGTTGAACACACGCAAACGCGTTACAAGCGCAAGCTCAGCAACTATCTCATCGATGCTGGTTTGCAGTTGCGATACACGTCGGCGATCGTCGTGGTTGCGGCCTTTTTGACGGCGGGACTCGGGTGGATGATTTACCAGGCGACGCGCGACACCTCGGAGGTGATTCGGTTGAGCGGCCTGGTCGACGAGGAGATGGCGGCTGAACTCAGCAAACAGTTCTCTGACAAAGACGGAACGGTGCTTTGGGGCATTATCGGCTTTGGCGTGGTTTTGGTTATGTCGGTATCGGCGGCGGGCATCTTGATTACGCACAAAATTGCGGGTCCGCTCTACAACATCCAGCGAAATTTCCGCCGGGTTCGCGATGAACATATGGCGCCCATTCGAGCCTTGCGCAAAGGCGACGAACTGCAGGACTTCTTCAACGAATTCCGTGAAATGCACGACGCGGTTCGAGTGCGCCTTGAAGATGACTTGAAGGTCCTCGATGAGGTCGCTACAGCGCTGGAAGTCTCGACCACGCGAACACCCGAGCAGGAACAGGCGTTGGTTGCATTGCGCGGTTTACGAAAGCGGAAGTCCGACAGCCTGGTCAGCACGGGGCGATAAAGGACGGGTCGAGACTCGTCGCGTCGGTAAAATTGAAGTTAGTAACTGCAATCTTACACGAACTCAGAATGTCCTTGTAATCAATGGATAATCTGTGTGGTTCGCCGCCGACTGCCACCACATTTACGGGCAGCCGTTGGGACTTTCCCGGTTGTCGTGCTGACCGGTCCGCGGCAGTCGGGCAAAACGACGCTGGCCAGAACAACGTTTCCCCATGTGCGGCAGCGCGCGTTGACGGATGCCCGAGGTTTTCTTTCGGATTTTCCGACGGCGCGATCATCGACGAGATCCAGCGTGCGCCGGATTTGATGTCGTATCTACAGACCGACGTTGATCTCAACGGGTTCGCTACGGCGGCGACGAGAGCTTCACGCATCTCGGAACCCAGGTGTTGCCCTGGAACGTCACGGCCAAGCTGGATTGGCCGGCTCGCGGAGTTTGAAGCCGAGGGGAGCCTGAAATGCCCCTGATTTTTTAGGTTTTAGAAAAAGTTTACATAATATCTATTATCGGACATTTGGTTGTAGACGCAAAGTGAAAATGTCCGCTTTGTGCAAAGTAGAAATGTCCGCTTTGGGGATCGAAACGTGGGCAGCGTACGGCCATCATGGCCAAGGACGTTGTCGCAATGAGTACGCTGGAAATGAACCGAATTTCGGTGATCCAGCGGGTGTTGGAAAAGCGTCAAGATGGGCGTGAACCCGGCGCTGCGACACTCGGCCTCGATCATCGTCGCGAGTTGTGCGGCAGGCTTGTCGCTGCGTCTGATCTTGGCCGACGGTGCGATGAGCACGACAACGGTTTCACGGTTTGCCTCTTCCGCCGCTGCGGCAGGCGAACCGAGTCCGCACAGGAGAACCATCACACCCGCGACTCGAAGGGTCACCCGATGGATTATCGCACAATCAGGGCGATTCACTGAGTTTGCGAGCTGCATCGGCATAGGAGCCGTAGGGAAAGCGTTTTAGGTAGTCGAGTGCAATGGGCCGCGCCGCCTTTTTGCCGCGAAGCTTGAAGGTGGCGGCCATCTTTCGTCCCAGTGCCTCGGCCTCGTATCCGCCACCTTGCTCCGACGACAAATAAACGTCGTACCAGGCGACAGCAGCAACCAAATCGCGAGACGATTCCTCGGCGAGCCGGCCCAACAGGAATGCGGCATTGCGCGCCCCCTGCGACGATGCAAAGCGCTGGCGAACTGTGTTCAAGGCATCGCGCGCAAGTTCCGGGTTTTGATCAAAACGTGCGGCATCGGCGAGCGCCATGAGATCGTCAATCCGGGCATCCTGTAACGCAGCCTTCAATCCGGACTTGCGGGCATTCGATACAACGCCCTTGAAGTCGCCGTTTAACACCCTCGTTGCCCACGGAAGACCCTGACGAGTCCAACCTTTGGCAGGGGCCGGTTCTGGTTCGGCTGGCGGTCTTTCTGACGGGTCAGGCTCGATGGGCGCAATGGTGATCTGCTTCACCTCGGTTTCAATGGGCGTGATACGAACCGCGTTGGTGCGAATGTCCATCGTGAGGTGTTGGCCGGTCCGAACGGTAACACCAGTCGAGGTGGCAGGACCCTGCACGATAACCGAGCCCTTTTCGAGCCAGATGTCGAGGACCTGGTTGCCGGGTGACCAGCTCAAATCGAAATGCGTTCCCGTCACACTCACCAGGCACGGACCCGCATCGAATTTCCAGTCGTTATCCGGACGCGGAACGACATGGACGCGCAAGCGCCCCGACTCGAGCGCAATCCGGGCCCCGTGACTATTCGTGGCTGCAACCCGGCCGTGACTGCCAGTCGCCAGTTCCACGGTCGAACCGTCGGAAAAGGAAATCAACGCCGGTGTCGCACTTGTTGCCACGAATCCCGAACCTGCGACAGTGCCATTTTGCACCGCAAAGGTTACAGCCTCGGAACGGAAGGAATTGCGGGCAAAAATGCCGATTACCGCACAGACTGCCAGCGCCGGGAGAATTCGTGTTACGAGCCAACGGGACCGGCCTGATTCCAATCGGCGCTGCAGACGGGCGAATTCAGCAGACTGCTCAGCCGGTGTTTGCGGTGTCGGAACCCTCTGCGCGACCATGTCTGTCAACTCACGCAGTCTGTATTCGTGTTGCGCTTGATTACTCATGAAGCTCTCCTCCACGCTTGGCCTGTAGGTATGACGCCAAAAGTGGATCTCTTGCGGCATGAAGGCTAACCCTCTCGCCCGCGTGCAGAAGCCAGCGCTTGATGCTTGAAAGGGATGTGTCCATGGCATCGGCCACTTCGGTCAGTTCCAGACCCTCGACGTGGCGAAGGACAAATGCGGTCCGGGTTTTGGTGGGCAACTTGTCGAGAATGCAATAGAAACGTATTACAGCCGCCCTGCCCTCAAAATCTTCAGCCTTGCCTGCCATTTCTACCGAACCGTCATCGCTGAGCCCCACCCATCGTCTGACCCAGCGTGAACGCAATTCCTGTTGGATGACGCGGGTTGCGACGACGTATACGAGGCCGCGCAATGCCGTGGGGTTGTCCATTCGGGGGGCAGATCGGTGAAGGCGGATAAATGCTTCCTGAACCAGATCGTCTACATCGGCCTGAGGGCCGAACGATCGGGCAAGGATCCGGCGGACCAGTGGTTGATATTTGTCCCACAATGCACGGGCCGCGCCGGGCCGGTTGGCGCGCAAATCACCGACAACGGCGGCATCGTCCGTGTCGACATTCGTATGGGTGACCAGGCGAAGGCCTGCCCGTTCCGTTGGGTTGTTGTGGTTGGTCGGAGGCACTTGTCCAATCCCCAGGGGTATCTATCGGCAGGAGTCGCACCCGTCTTCTGCCACGGTCCAGATTTCGTTCCGGTCGATGTCAATCGAAAGATAGACAGCCAAAAAGTTCTCGCTCGGCGACTCTCTTTTGTTGGACCGTGTGCATGTCTTGTTGCGACTACGGGGAAGAAAACCAACTCAAAAGGAACCTTACGTGAACCATTTCAAATTTCGTTCAATGACACTGGCCGCGGCTGCGGCCCTCACCTTTTTCGCCTGTGGCAACACGGATTCGCGGACGGCGAACGATGACGGAAGTGGTGGCAGCGCCGGGGCTAAAAGCGGCACGGGCGGCAAGAAAACCGGCGGCACGGGGGGCAAGGCCACCGGAGGAACCGGGGGCAAGAGCACCGGGGGAACCTCGGGTAACTCGAATACGGGCACCGGTGGTGCCGCGGGCGGAAGCGGTGGTACGATTGCAGGCGGCACGGGCGGCGGAGGCACGGGCGGTGCTGTGGCCACCGGAGGGACACCAGGTACGGGCGGTGTCGACCCACTTCCTGTCGTGCGCACGTCCTACGACTTCGAGACCGATATAGAGTCTTGGAGCGCCTCGTCCTTGCAGCGCAATCAGGTGGGAATCGACTTCACTGTGTCGGCGGCCCAGGCGGCGAGCGGTACCAAGGCGCTCGCCGTGACCGTCGATACCAATGGCAAGGATTTCACCGACCCGACCAAGATGGGGGCTTCGTACTTCGTTGGCGTCGTCGGTCCCGCGTACTTCGCGTTGAAGGGCGGACAGGTGGTGACCTACCAGGTCTACGTTCCGGCCGACGCGCCCGTCCTTGGTGTCCAGCCATTTCTCATGACGACCGACCACGTGAAATGGAACTGGGTCGGAACCTTTATCGATGGCGTTAACGTGAAGCGCGGCGAATGGCTTGCCATCACGGTGACGTACCCGAACAACATCGAAGAGTTCTGGGAGATAGGCGTTCAGTTCATCTTCAACGATATATGGAA
>JAYUPZ010000318.1:0-3873 GCA_043759805.1 Myxococcales bacterium
CTTCGAGTACCAACAAAACGTTCCACCCTGCCCTGCCAAGCGGTGTGCTTCGGTCGAGCAAATGCAATCCACCGTCGGTGGTCATGCTCGCATGCACGGGCGCGGCGCCAGACATTGGCGCAATCTTTGCGGCGGCTTCGATCCTACCCCAAAGGACACGAGCCCTTTGCGCCACCGTGCGTCGGTCGGGCGGACTGGCATGACAGCCAACGCACGCCGAAGGTGGAACCGAAAAACTGTGGTTGCCACCGCGTCCGCCGCTGCCCGAATGGCACCCCAAACAGCCACCCGGAACTTTCTCATGCGGACTTACCGATTCGATGGGTTCACCGGAAACGGGATCAATGCCACCTCGACCAAGCCAGATCGAAGCAGCCGTTGCCTGCGGAGGTTGATTGGGTTGCGCGGTCGGCGTGTGACACGAAAGACAGACCGTGCTCTTGCCGTAACTCGCTTCGGGAACATCCTTCAGTGATGCGGGCACCGGCAAGGATCGCAATAGGCCTGCTGTGGCCAAGCCTTCGGGATGGACGTCGTGACAGGTAGCACAGCCGATGCCAAATGGCTCGACGTGTACAGGCGGTCGGCTTGCAATCGAAACCTGCGCCCAACCCGTATGACAATTTACACAGGCGGCATCCGTACTCGCACGTTCATTCCGGTCCGACATCGCCATCCGGGTGGATCGCCACGCTGCAGAGTGACCATAGGTCGGCGGCGCATCGTGACAGGTCGCACAAACGTCGCTGCGTAGGATGGGCCAGCGGGACGTGGGCTCGGGAATTGCGGACGGGCCGTGACAAGCAAGACACCCAACCCCGGATTGCCGACGCAAGGCACTCGGCATCGAATCCCAGCCATGATCTGCGACACCCATACGACGAAGCGCTGCGGCCGTGAACCGATAGCCACCGTCTTCGAGACCCGGTTCGCCAACCGTATGACACTCCTCGGCGCAGCGCAGGTCGTCACCGGCTGCGCCACCATGGGTCGTGAGAACGGCTTGTGCGACGGCGCCGGATTCCAGCAATCGTTTCCAGGTCGAGGTCATGGCGCTTGTGGAAACGCTTGAGGTTATGGTTGGGTGACAATCGGTTCTGCCACAATCAAGCGGCGTGGAATCAAGGGCGCCAACCATAAGAACAAGTTCTTTGTTTTGATGGTCGCCAAGGACGAAGCGACCGGGCTTGTCGGGTGTGAATGAGGCGGCGAGGTCACCCTCCAACACGGCCGCTGTGGCGTCTTCGGGGTGGGCGTGCACCGACCAGCCCTTGCCACCGAGATAAACCCGCTTTCCAACCGAAACGTTTGCAACCCCGGTGGATCGAGCAGTTGCAGAAACGGAAAGGGTCCGCTCGAGCCCAACGATACCCTTGTCGTCGCGAAAGGTCGCGTGCAGACGGATCTGGCCCCGCGTTCGCGGCGATATGGGAACGATCCCCCACGGCACGACATTGCCGTGAGCCTCTCGCATCGACGGCAAGCGCCCACTCAACGAGAACCCGCGATCAGCAATCAACCATTCCGTGGGCAAAGAACCATCAAGTGGCTTCCATTCGATGCGGCCTCGTGCCGCCTTTTGACAGCCGGGCTCGACTGCAATCTGAAAGCGATTTCCATAACCTTCTTGCGCGCGTTCCGGACCAAAATCCAGCAGATCGACCAGCGGATGCAACACGGTTTCTCCGGGCTTGAGTCGACCCACGTCTATGAATACGGGACACATTTCTGGAATCTCGATGCGCAACTGACGCAACGGCGAGGAAAGGTCCAGTTCGACAAAGACTGTGTTGCCGTTTTGCCGAACCGATCGAACTGCCTCACGGGGAAGGACTCGAACCGAAGAAGCAGTGACAGCGTGTTGCGCTTGCAGTGCCAGCGTGGCCGATTCTCCCGGATAAGCCCGCGAACCACACCCAGGGATGAGCACGTTCAGGCAAAGAAGGTAGGGAATGCAGCGCTGCAAAGGATTCACGGATTTGCCCTGCGCAGAAGGCAACCACCGAATCGACAGACCGCATTGGGTTGGCAATCCCGGTCGACCCAACAAAATGGGTTTCCCGAGGGTGCGACACAGCGTTGTGCCTGGCAGACCGCGCCATCGACACATGGCAAGGCCGCAGAACACGCATCGCCAAGCATTGGGTTGTGGGAAGATCGGTCACAGATTCGCCGCATCGGCAGTTCATTTTGGAAATGGCACCTCCATGCGGATGCGCTTCCCACCGGAAAATCGGGTTCCACATCAATACAAACGCGACGCTGTTCAAGCGGACGGTTCGCCACGTCGCCGCACCGCCAGCGCGGATTGGCCGAAGCCGTGGCCACCCCCGCAGCACGGGTTCCGCCCAAACACACAACCGCACCGGCCATGTCGGCGCATGACCAATCGCTGTCGTCGGGCGTGCGCGGATAGTCCTGCACACACCGTTTAGGCCCGCAAACAAACCCCGGTGCGGTGGCCGAACTGTGCTGCAACGGAAAATCGCGCGGGGTGGAAGAGGGACAGGCAGCCCCGATGCTCAGAAGGAAGCCAACGGCCGCAACCGCAACGCGATTCATACCCAACGCCGACGCGCCCAAGACAGTCCAAGAAAAGCCAGCATCATCCCAACGAACGCTGTCGACTTGTGCGAACGCGGCGCAAAGGCGCAGCCCTCAAAATACGGCGCCTCGGTGGTCGTGACACACATCGGCGGCGTATTCGCATTCGAGGTCCGCATTTGCGAATCGCGAACCAGCGCCGAGAAACAAAGCGTTCCCACCCCGTGCACCGACGCGAGCGGAACCTTGACGGTTTTGCCGGCTCTGGGCATTGCAGCAATGTGCACAAGGCGGGGAGCGGCGATGCCGGGGCCACTTGTCTGAAAGACCAGAACCGACAGCGCATCAACACCACCATCATCCGTGGCGCTGCCTGGGGTTAGCAAGAATGTATATCGATCCAGCAACTCATCCGTACAGGGGTCGGTTTTACGCGTCCAGTCCCAGTCGAGTGCAGCGATTCCACCAAAAACCGGTGCCGTCGCGTCCGAGGTCGCCGAGACGTTGAAGTCAACCACAGCATTTTTTCCCCGTGGACCCGCCATGCCACGCAATCCGGGCCAGGTCACACGATAAACGCTACCCGGTGCGAGTCCATTCGGAGGTACCGCCTTCAATAAACCTTCCACGGCGTCGAAGGTCCCCATCAACATCACGGGCGGCATGCCATCGGGCTTGAGCACGATCGGTTCGCCCTCGTAGACAGCGCTTGCCGAGTAGCGAGCCGCCAGCGTGGCATTCGGAGGCACCGTGCCAAGTGGGGTCTCGTACTGTTGTGGGATTGTGGATTCGATCTCCGGCTCGTCACAGTCGGCGTCGACCCTGCTGGCAAAAAGTGTTGCGAACAATACTCCCGCAATGAAGGTCAACCCCCGCATGAGACCCCGTCACAACTTCCAATCGATTCGCGTCTGTCTCCGTCGTTGTCCAAATCGAACTCGTCGAGGCAGCAGTACCCCTTGTCTACACAGCATTGTTCAAGTTCGCGCGACCGCATGTGGTTCTTGACGGCCGCATCGCATTCGCGCGGCGCGCGCTGTTCGCGACAGAATCCAAAGGATCGCCCATCCGCAGCACACGTTTGAACACCCCAGTAAGTACAGTACGGAATAAAGCAGACCCGTTCACTACCCGGTACACAAAGATCGCAGCGGCTAGGACACTCGGAAAACCGCCCGTCCACACAGTACCTGAATCCGCCATCTGGACAGGGGATCGCCGCTTGACCCTCATCAATCGCGCCATCACAATCGTCGTCCATGCCGTTGCAGGATTCGTCGCTGGGCGTGCAGGTTGGAACCGGTACTGGCACGGGAGGTATCGGGGTCA
>JAYUPZ010000319.1:0-8117 GCA_043759805.1 Myxococcales bacterium
GCGTTCAGATGAACTGCTCGCCGAAAGTGCAGGCAACACCTTGTCGCAAGGAGACTTTGTAGCGTGGGTCGCCTGTTGCACTTTTTGCCGTTCAAGCCAGGTGCGGGAAAAGTTGTGAACGGCTTCGGGCGTCGCCGATTCACCTAGCCGCTCGAGCGCCGTCGATTCGCGACCATTCCTCGTCAGGCTGACCACGGCGCCCTCGATGGGCAGACGGGCCTCGTAAGCCGAGAAGCTGTCACACCGACCCTCCTTGCGGGCAAAAACCCATCGCAGGTGGACATTGCCGTCGTCGGACTGAACCTCGGGCGGTTGCAACTTGACGCTCGCCACGTCCCGAACAACCTCAAGCGCACCCGCATCAAATTCCGGTACCCCTGAAGGGGTCGAAACGGCCGCACCAACAAACCCGCCCGAAATCTTGAATGCCACATCCAGGACCACTTCAAGGTCTGGATTGTTGACGGCGTGATCCGCGGGCAACTGCGACTCGGCCATCTTGATGAAGTTACCGGTCCACATCCGCTGACAGCGTTGTCGAAGGGTATCGCCAAACGGATCGGCGCTCTGCGAATGTGTTACGTTTGTCTTGGCCAATACCGTCGGGGCGCTGAACGCCACGGGGATGCAGGACAATGCCGTACACGCGAACCGACCGAGGAACTTTGCCATACCCCCTTGAATCGGTACTCAAGGGCCGAAAATAAATCACCCCGGCGGGGCTACGCGGATGCGCGACCAGGCCGGGGTGGACACGCGTCAGGCGCGCGGTGTCATTCCAACTAGCGCTTGTTGTTCTTCTTGTACTCCTCGACGAGCGCGTCGCGGATTGAGCGCGGAATTTCGGCGTAACGCTTGAACTCCATTGAGAACTCACCCTTGCCCTGCGTGACAGAGCGAAGGTCGGTCGAGTACCCGAACATGTCGTTCAAGGGCACTTCGGCGATGGCGCGAACGAAGCCCTCTTCTTTTTCCGTCGCCGTGATTTGACCGCGACGCTGGTTGACCTGGCCGAGCACTGCACCCTGAAATTCCTCGGGGAAGGTAACTTCAACCTGCATGATGGGCTCGAGGATGGTGGGCCGCGCCTTGGCGTACGCCTCGCGGAACCCCATGAGGGCTGCCGTTCGGAACGCGATTTCGGACGAGTCCACCGGGTGGTACTGCCCGTCGTTCAATTCGACCTTCATACCGACAATCGGGAATCCAATGAGTGGACCCTTGGTGGTTGCTTCTTTGAAGCCACGATCGCAAGCCGGAATGAACTCGCGCGGAATGATGCCGCCCGAAATAGCATCCACGAACTCGTAGTTCTCGGTCGAACCGGGGGGCAAGGGTTCAAGCGAACCCGCCACACGTGCGTACTGACCCGAACCACCCGTCTGTTTACGGTGGGTGTAATTGAAGTCAGCCTTGTCCATGCAGGTTTCGCGGTAAGCAACCTGCGGTTTGCCAGCGATAACCTCGGTGGCGTACTCGCGCTTCATACGCTCGATGTAAATTTCGAGGTGGAGCTCGCCCATACCGCTGATGATGGTTTGCGCCGACTCTTCGTCACGGTGAACGCGGAAGGTCGGATCTTCCTTCGTAAAGCGGTTAAGCGCCTTCGAGAAATTCGCCGTCGAGGTCTTGTCCTTCGGTGAGATCGCAAGCGAAATAACCGAATCCGGCACGTGCATCGAGGTCATCGTGTACTCGACCTTGCCGTCGGTAAACGTATCACCTGAAGCGCACTCAACGCCGAAGAGCGCAACGATGTCGCCCGCCGACGCACTATCGATGTCGTTCATTTCAGCAGCGTGCATGCGGACGAGGCGCGGCACCTTGACCTTCTTGCGACCACCGCTGCAGTTGATGATGAAGTCACCCTTGGTCACCGTGCCCTGGTAGATGCGCATGTAGGTCAACTGGCCATAGCGACCATCTTCCAGCTTGAAAGCAAGTGCGACGAAAGGCTTGTCATCGAGAGCCAACAGTTCGACCTTGGCTTCTTCATTGTCCTGGTCGAGGGCGATGTTGGTAACCTCGGTTGGATCCGGCAGGAAAAGTCCGACGCCGTCGAGCAAGAGCTGAACGCCCTTGTTCTTGTAGGCCGAGCCCATGAAAACCGGGGTCGCCTTGCGCGCGATGCATGCGCGGCGCACGCCGGCGACGATTTCTTCCTCCGTCGGAATGATCTCGACAAGGAACTTCTCTGCGATTTGATCGTCGACCTCGGCCAGCGCCTCGATCATCTCGGTACGGGCTATCTGAGCCTCGTCGAGTAGATCAGCCGGGATCTCGTCGTAACGGATGTCTTCACCGTTGTCGCCGTCAAAGTAGGCAGCCTTCATCTTGATGAGATCGACGATGCCCTCGAGCTTTTCCTCGTAGCCGATCTGAATCTGCATGATGATCGTGTGGTGGCGCAGCTTCTCCTTCAGCTGATCGGCGACACGGCGACCGCTCGCACCCGCGCGATCCAACTTGTTGACGAAGGCAACGCGTGGAACGTTGTAACGCTTCATCTGACGATCAACGGTATAGGACTGCGATTGAACGCCAGCCACGCCGCACAAAACCAGCACCGCGCCGTCGAGCACACGCAGCGCGCGCTCAACCTCGACCGTGAAGTCCACGTGCCCGGGAGTATCGATGAGGTTGATCGTGAAATCGCCCCACTTGCAGAAGGTCGCAGCCGACTGGATCGTGATGCCTTTTTCGCGCTCGAGATCCATCGAGTCCATCTTGGCGCCCACGCCGTCTCGACCACGTACCTCCGCGATCTTGTGGATCTTGCCCGTGTAAAACAGAATGCGCTCGGACAGCGTGGTTTTACCCGAGTCGATGTGGGCGGAGATGCCGATGTTGCGAACTTTGACCTTGGAGACGGAGGACATGGCGTTAAAGGGTCCTTACTGTTGGCTGCTGTGGAGGTGTTTCGGTCGCGGCGCGGGGGGTCCGGTGGGTGCTCCCCGGTGCGCCTTAAAAAACGCGTAGTTTAAAGCAGGTTCATGCGTCCACTGCAAGTCATGGACGAAGGTGGACCGTGGCCGCGAAGGCTGCGAAATCCGGAAACCGGGGAGCCGGGGCGTCCGGGAACAGATCGTGGGGATCAAGAAGCGCGGCCGCAATCCCAAGTTTCTGCGGGCCTTCGACATCCGCTGGAACGGAATCCCCCACCATTACGGCATCTTGCGGCGACACGCCGGCGATGCGCAGCGCTTCCAGATAAATTCGAGGATCGGGTTTCGCGACGCCGAAGACGGTCGAGTCCAAAACGGCTTCCATGCGACGTTTTAATCCGACGCGGTCCATCATTACCTCGAGGTTACCCTCCGAATTCGATACCACGACCAGCTTGAGGCCTCGCTCGCGGAGCCCATCGAGGGCCTCTTCAACCCCGGGCAGGATTCGGTCCCAGAGGCAACGCTCCAAATGAGCCTCCCACAATGCCTTGCCTGCGAGGGCCAACGCACCGGGCGTTCCACGAGCGCCCGCCAACTCGAGAATCGTTTGATAAAGAATCATTCCCTGCTTCGCGCCTTCGCCCGTGGGGCCAAACGACCACGCCTGTTTGTTCATCCGACGACGCAAAGCCGGTTCCGTATCGGCAATGGCGACCGCGTCAACGGTGACACCGTGTTGTGCAACGATTTGTGCCATGCGAACACCGTCGTACACCACAAGCGTAAAACCGGCGTCGATCAGCACCGCACGTGCCGAGAAGCGAGCCTCGGGGTTCGTCATGTCGCGCATGCTAGCTTGCCCGCCATCATGGTGCGACTGAATCGGATCTATACCAAAGCGGGAGACACGGGCGACACCCGACTCGTCGGGGGCCAAAAGGTACGCAAGAACTCGCTGCGTATTGAAAGCTACGGAACCGTCGACGAGCTCATGTCCTGTATCGGCGTCGTTCGGACGGCAATTGCCGAGACGCCGGGACCCGTGCATATCGCCACCCGCGCGGGCCTCGACGAAACCTGTCGACGCATCCAGAACGAGTTGTTTAACCTCGGAAGCGATCTGGCGACGTTGATTGAGGATCGACACCCCAAACAGCCGCTCATCGAGGCGCGCCACATTCTGGTGCTCGAAAACGAACTGGACGCCTGGAATGATGCTTTGCCCGAATTGCGCAGCTTCGTGTTGCCAGGGGGCGGCCGGGTGGGCGCTTTTTTGCACGTGGCGCGAACCGTTTGTCGTCGAGCCGAACGTTGCACGATCTCGCTATCGGAACATGAGCCCGTTGGCGAGCAGGTGATCCCATACCTAAACCGTCTTTCGGATCACCTGTTCGTCATGTCTCGCCACGTGTCACGTTTGTGGGGCGAGCCCGAGCCACTGTGGCAGCCCGAAACGACGTAGGGCCTAGAAACCTACCGCTGCACCGAGCGTCAGATCGGACGCGACCACAAGTTTCGGCACGCCAATCAAGACGTTAACCCCTGCGGTCGCTGCAACATTCTCGGTGAAGTTGTAGAGCACGCCGCCACCGGGTCCAACCACCAACGGACCGCCCAGGATGGAATCGATGCAGGCTTCCGTGCCCGACGTGTAACGTTTGGCGGGAACGCCGCAGTCGTTGCGCTTACCATCCAGATTCACAACCCCGCGGATTTCGCCTCCGCCCACCGAACCAGACACGAACCAGCGCAGGGCGCCCGAGCCCATGAAGTAGGTGGCCTTGGCCACGACGGCCAACGCACCCGTCGCCGGCGAAAGAATCGGATCCTCACCAACGGTATCCATATTAGGGTCGCCATCCAAATCGACCCGATCAACGGTTTTGGTCAAACCCGGCAGCAGCGTGAACCGCGCCTGCACGGACACGAGAAAATCGTTGGACAGGTAGTAACCAACCTCGGGCGCGATCACCAACGCACCCGTTGTCGTGCCACCAGCAAAGTCGATGGGATCGCCCGATCCATCCTCCGGGCTCAACTCGGGTGAACCGGAAACATAGCCAAACGATGTGCCAACGCCGACATTGATAAAGAACGAGTGGCCATGTTCGTCGGGCTCCGATTTTTGGTTCGAGAACGGATCTTCATCGTCGGAGGCCACCAGCTCCGAATCGTCAACCGCAACACTGCCACCCAGCGCAATCGTATGCGGCTCGACAGCAGTCCCATTGGACGCCACCGGCTGTCCCGTTTTGTTCTTCGCCTCGATGTAATACTGAACAATCTTGCCGCGCGTTGCGGGCGCCGGAATGCGCGCCGAGTACCAGCCATTGTCCTGCTTCGTCATGTCCCGGGCGAGATATGATCCGCTGCCTTCCATTTTGTAGGCAAGCACGACACGGTGAAAAGTCAGGCCTTCTTCAACCGCCGCACGCAATTCCACGGACTCGCCTCCGGTGGCGGTTGGCACGGGCTCGTGGAAAACACCCTTGAACTCAGGTGGCGGACCCGCTTCTACGGTTTCCTCCGCGGGAACTTCCGTGGGCTTCTCGACCACAACCGGCTTGTCTTCGTCCTTGTCCGCAGGCGGTTTTGGTTCCGGAGGCTTTTCCTTGGGCTCCTCGGGCTTCACCACAATGGGGGCGGGAGTTTTGCCCGCTGTGGCCTTTGCTTGATCGAAGATCGCCTGGATTTCGGGATTCGTGAGCGCCGCGCTCAGCGTGATGTCAGGCTTCGTGTCGAGCGCTTTTTGAAACTGGCGCAAAGCCTGTTCTTTGTCTTGAAAGCCGCCGGCCAACACCACGCCGAGGTGCAGGTGGGTTCGGGCGCGTATCGGATGGGCCTGCAGACCCTGGGTGGCGCAAATCTGCAACGCCTGCATCAAGAGCTTCTTGGCCTCGTCGACGTCGAGTTCGTCGTAAGCCGCAAGCGCCTTCTTGTTAAGGTCGGTCACGTCCGCAATGGCAGACTTTTCGTCGGCAAAGGCGGTGTTAACGCCGGCTCCACCGTTGGTCAGCGCAGTGGCTGGGACGAGCCAAAGTGAAAAAGCCAGTCTCGCGATATTCCGATTCAAACGCTTCATGAATGGGGCCTCGTTCACAGGCAAGGATCGGCGCCAAAGAATTCTCCAAACTGCCGATAACTCACGTGTTTGCGTGACTCTAAGCCGACTGGTTCAAGCGGGTCAACAATTGGGAACAGCAAAAGCACGCGGGGGAAACAAGCAGGACCGCTCTGCCCGGCATATAATCGTTGATGGGACAGGCGATGAAGGTGCAGACGCGTGACCAATTGACCGAGAAGCTGGGCTGGTTGCCATTCCTCATCGTGGCCACCGGGCTTATTTGGGCCTGGTCGGACCCCGAACGGCTCGCAGGCCAGGAGGTGGACGACGCGGAAGACGCTGAAAAACGGAAGATTGCCGCTCAAACAGACGATCCGGATCTCCTGGTCGACTTCGACGACGGCGTGAGCGACGCCGAGTTGAGCGCGAATCCCTGGATTGAGGAGGCCCTCTCGGCTTACTCCGCCACCGACAAACTCTACCGCATCCGTTTCCCAAACCCTGCTGCCCGGGATCTGGCCATGGCCCGTCTGAACGCCGATCCTTCGGTTGACTCGGTCGACTACGACCTGACGATGGCCTTGCCAAAGGAAGCATCAACGCTGACCGACCGTCCCGGCGCGGACTGCAACGCAACCAGGTCAGATACCGCCCATAAAGGATTCCCAAACGATCCTTGCTTCCGCTACCAGTGGCACCTTGAACAGGTTCGCTCGACAAGCGCCTGGAAGCTGGGCCAGGGCGAGGGCGCTGTGGTTGCTGTCATCGACACGGGCGTCACCCGCGTGGCTGATCTCGCACAAACGCAATTTGTCGCGGGATACAACTTCGTCGACAACAACAATCGATTCGACGACGATCACGGACACGGTACGCACGTCGCAGGAACCATCGCGCAGGCCACCAACAACGCGCTCGGGGTCGCAGGTGTTGCCTTCGGAGCGCGCATCATGCCCCTCAAGGTGTTGTCCGCCAAGGGCTCGGGCTCGATTGGTGGCATTGCACAGGCAATTCGCTACGCCGCTGACCACGGTGCGAACGTTATCAACATGAGTCTCGGCGGTCCCTTGCCCGCGACGACGCTGCGACAGGCTGTCGAGTACGCCCATAAAAAAGGCGTGACTGTCATTGCCGCCGCTGGCAATGACGGACGCGGCCGCGTCAGCTACCCGGCACGCTACGTCAACGCCATCGGCGTCGCAGCAACGCAGTTCGATGAAAGCGCAACGTTCTATTCAAACTGGGGACAACAAATAGACATCGCTGCACCCGGTGGCAACGTCCGCGTGGATCAAAACGGCGATGGCATGCCCGATGGGGTCCTGCAAAACACGATCGTGCCGGGCAATATTCGAGAGACCGGCTACCTGTTCTTCATGGGGACATCGATGGCCTCGCCGCACGTCGCTGGTGTGGCGGCCTTGCTTGCGGGGGCCGGCGTCACACGACCCGAGAAAATCGAACAGCTCTTGATAGAGAGTGCGCGCACACCACGAGGCCAAGAACGCAATACGAATGGCGCACGAATCGACGATCACTTTGGCGCCGGTATTGTGGATGCAGAGGCCGCGTTGATTGCCCTGCGAACGAAGCGGGAAGGCGGCGCGCTGGCACTCGGCACAACCCTGGCGTTTGGCTTGTGTTTAGGACGAAGGCGACGGATGACCCTTGGCTTGCGCGGCGTTAGCGGCCTTGGCGCAGGATTGGTGGCCGGAATCGCCATGCCGCTCGGAATTGCTTCGACGATGGGGCCGCATGGGCTCGGCAATCCGCTCTTGTTGTCTCCGTTGTTGCCGATACTCGCGCTCGGACTATTTTTTGGGCTCCGCCGCACCCGCCCTGCACTGGCCGGCCTCTGTGCGGGGATCGCCGGGCTTCTGCTGAGCGTCGCGATTGCACATACGACGGACGTTCGATTCGTGCCGGATTTGCTCGACCGCGTGTGGCTCGTCGCAGGCGCCGCAATCGCGATTGCGATGTCACACCTCACCTTGCGTCGCGAATAACGCCTACCCGCCGCGTTTTAACTCGGTCAGAACCGACTTCGCAACGGCCTTGAGCGTGTCGAACACACCCTGTCCGCTCACCGCTGCCGCCTCGAACTCCGGCACATTGGTGGGGTTTAATAACTCCCGCAATTCCTCAAGCGGTGCTGCGTTTGGCAG
>JAYUPZ010000320.1:0-1722 GCA_043759805.1 Myxococcales bacterium
GCGCCCGGGGGTGGCCACAAAAAACTCGTTATAGGAACCGAAGGCGCTGATCTTGTACCTTTCTTTTTTAACCTGGGTGTCCACACCATCATCTTGCGCAACCGCCTCAGGATTGATGGCTACGAGCCGACCACCGATGCGGTGAACGACGCCTTGCAGGCCATTCGGATCGTTCGCGCCAACGCCAAGGCACTCGGCATCGATCCCAACAAGATTGGCATCATGGGATTCTCCGCTGGCGCCGAACTTTCTGCACCGACGGCCGTCGCCTTCGATGCTTTTGACAAACAAAAGCTCGTCGGCGATCCACTGGCCGGTATCAGCGCGCGACCGGACTTTGTCGGGGTCATTTACCCGGGCCCAACACCCTTCACCAAGGCGCCAGACACGGTGATTCCTGCGAATGTTCCGCCGTCTTTCATCATGTCGCCGGGCTCGGGCGATCGCATACACGCGCTATGGGCGACGGACTACTTCAGCGCCATGTTGAAAATGGGCGTTCCGAACCTCGAGATGCACATTTACGGCAACGGTTATCACCCTGGCAGCGGCTCGACGGGGGGTATTACGGATCGCGAGGGCACACCGATGGGCACCTGGCATCTGCGATTCATCGACTGGTTCCGCGACCTTGGTTTTCTGCAAAAGCCCGGTATTCCCACCAAGGCCGCAAAGGATTCTGGAGCTTTCGTCAGGAAGGGCAGCACCACCAAGACCGCCCGTCAGGCTGAACCGTTGGCGAGGTGAGCAATCATTTCCTCCCAATTGTGCGGTTTGCGAAATAGCTTGAGACCAACACCCGACGGCGTTCCGGTTTCGGGATTGGCGGGGACGAGACGCACAACCGCGCCGGCCACGATGTGTGGCTGACCATCCACGACAACTTCGATAATGAGATTCGTACCGAGGGTTGGAACCGGGGACATCGCCAGGAAAATCCCGTCCTCGGACGCATCCACCACGCGCATGCTGATTCGCCTGTCACCCAAACGCCCGGTCCAGGCGGTTGGGTAGCGAGCCGAATCCCGTCGATCACTCATCGGCCGTTAGAATATCACAAGCGATGGCTACTTCCCCGCAGGCCGATCGAGCATGATGCGCACCTCACACCCCCTGACTTAACGCATCAACGTGAACGCCTACGCCGAAATCGCCAACCGGTACCGAGAACAGTTTCAAGCCGCACCGACCTGGTTGTTGTTGCCCTGGCTCTGCCTGGCCATCCCCTATCTTTGCCTACCCCGGGTGCGGGCAAAACTTTCTGAAATGCGCCCCGTGCCACGGATTGCCCTGTGGGCCGTCGTCCTTGGCGCCGCGATGGCGTGGTCTCTGTCGCTCGCCTGGCTTGCTGACGACGCTTACATCTCGTTTCGATACGCCCGAAATCTGGTCGAGGGATTCGGACTCGTCTTCAATCCGGGGGAACGCGTCGAGGGCTATACAAATTTTTTGTGGACCATTCTGATCGCGGCGGGATTGTGGCTTGGTGCTGCGGTTCCCCCCCTGGCGATTGTGATGGGCCAGATCTGCCTTGTCGCGTTCTTGGTCGTCATCGATCGCCTCGCGCGCGATCCTGATAAAGATGCGGGGCCGGGACTTGCGGTGTTGCTCGCAGCCGGTAGCTATTCAATCGCCGCATTCGGCACGGGCGGTTTGGAAACCTTGTTTGCCGTCGTGTTGGTGTTGTGGGCGGTGCAACGTGCTTCTGCACATGCGTATTTT
>JAYUPZ010000321.1:0-8094 GCA_043759805.1 Myxococcales bacterium
GTGGGCTTCATTTTCGTTCATTTGATGAAGGCGGCCTTTGCCATGCCATCGTTAGACGACAGAACAATGTTAAAGGTTCCCGGCGCAAGTCACTGAAAAAAGACAGAAAAATGATTTCTTTTCGGGAACGTTGGGGTTCGGGCCGCCGTCCCACGGACAGAACGAAACCAATCCGGTGCGAACGCAACACGTCCCCCGGAACCCAACTGAGGAGAACGAAACCATGAAAACGATTCTTTTGACCGCCTTGCTTTGTTTGCCAGCCACCCTTGCATTCGCAGATGCGACGCCGCCCGCTGGAGGAGGCGGTGAAGTGCGTGCCGATATCCGGGAAATGCGCCAGGATCGCCGAGAGCTCCGCCAAGATCACAAGGAAATTCGAGGCGACAAAAAGGAGCTGCGTCAGGATCGCAAGGAGATCCGGGGAGACAAGCAGGCGTTGCGAGCAGCAGCCGCCTCTGGCGATCGTAAGGCCTTCGCAGAAGCGCGCCACGAACTGCGCCAGGATCGTCGCGAAGTTCGCCAAGACCGCCGCGAGTTGCGCGGTGACAAACGCGAACTGCGCCAGGATCGTCGTGAGTTAACCCGAGATCGCCGCGAAACCCGTGGCGACATCCGTCAGGCTCGCCAGGCACGCCGGGCCGGGAACTAGTTCCGTAACTCGAGATCGCGCCTTGGCCCGGATCCCACTTGCAGGGATTCGGGCCATTTTTTTGTTATCTTGCGGCACCATGAATCGCGCTTTCACTCGAATCCTCCCCACATCGCTGGTGCTTGGACTTTTGCTCACGTCCGTTGGTTTTGCGGCGCCGCCCACGAAACCGGTTGCCGGCTTGCCCTTTGTTGCGAACGACAAGCTCATCATCATCGGTGACTCGATTACCGACTCGGGTCGCAAACCGTCGGGCGAGGGGTTGTTCGATGCGGTTGGCAAGGGGTGGGTGGCGCTTGTCGATGGGCTGCTCGGGACGGCCTATCCCGCGCTGCAAATTCGGGTCATCAACAAGGGCACAAGTGGCAACACCACGCGCGATCTCAAGGCGCGGTGGGACGCCGATGTGCTGGGACTTTCACCGCAATGGGTTGCGATCATGATCGGCACCAACGATGTGTGGCGGCAGTTCGATGTGCCACGAATGAAGGAAGACGCTGTGCTGCTCGACGAATACGAGAAGAATCTGGATGAGCTGGTCAGCAAAACGCTCCCACGCGTCAAGGGCATGGTTTTGATGACGCCGTTCTATATCGAACCAAACAAAAGCGATGCGATGCGCGCCACGATGGATCGCTACGGCGCGGTGGTGAAAAAGCTTGCGGCCAAACACAAGACGTTGTTTGTGGACACTCAGGCGGCATTCGATGCGTTGTTGCCCCACTACTATCCTGCAACGATCGCGTGGGATCGCGTGCATCCGAATCACATCGGGACAATGGCGTTGGCGCGGGCGTTTCTCGGGGCGGTGGGTTTCTCGTGGGGTGGGGCGCAGGGGAATCGCTAGGTCAAAACGTATCTACGAGATAACTGATCTCCACTTGGTCTCGCTCAGTCTGCGGCCCGTGCGGACTTCTTTGGAGGAAAATTGATTTGTCTGGTAAAGCGGGCGCCTGAAATCTTCTCAGGCAACGGGTAAGAATCTATGGCGATTCGGGCGGCCTCCAGCATGCATCGCGCCAGCTTGGTGCTGCTGAGCGCCCCTTCGTCCACAGCGGTCACGCTTGCGCTCCCTTCATCCCCGACGGGAGTTCCATCCGTGTGAAAGATCAAAAGAAGTTGCCCTTCGCGTGGATCGATTTCGTAACATCGTTGAACGGCGCCGTCGTTTTCAACACGTTTGGATATCTCCACAACCACATCCATTCCGTAGACAGTTTCCGGATCAGCCATCTTGATATACAGGTCGTGGCCGATCATCATGGTACTGACTTGGCGGTTGATCTCTCGGTGGTACAGTTGCTGCTCAATGTCGTCGCGGTTTAGCGACGAATCGATTGCGACCCGGCAAACGTCCCCCTGGCATCGAACGTCTACATGGGGTGAATCAGGAGGAAGCTTGAACACTTCTCGAACGGTTGCTCCGAATGTCTGTTCGCGCGCCTGATCTCGTTCGCCGTCCGCGAACCTCTCATTAAGCGGCCTTTCATTCTCGATGATCCTTTGCATCTGAGTCATTCGTGCTTGGAGGTTCTGTAACTCGTGTTCGCACGACCGGGCGTCACTTGGAAGTGGGGCGGAGGCGTATGTCCGATAAACAACCGGTTCTGGTTTGTCGCGTGAAACGCGTGCTCCGGATGCGGATGCCAGCCGCAAATGAACCACGGATTCCTGCACCACCACGCCGCTTACAGGGTCTTTGGGTGTTCGTGCCCCACCGAAGCGCATGCCAGATGTGCGCTCTTGTGGATCGGGATCCCGCTGAAACGGCCCCATCCATCGGTTGGAGTCGGCGCCATTCGGTTCAAGGATGACGAGCCGGCAGGCGAAGGTTTTGCATGTTAACGACGTTTCCGCATCGGGAGCCGCGTTGTTGACGATCCGATTCACCGGAGCGAGGATAGCGCTCTCTGCAACCGGGTTTGGCTCCCCCTCATCGAACAACGTGCCCGGGTCCGCATTGGCCAGATATTCTGGCATCAGCTTATCGGTCGCCGTTCGAACGGCTGTGATGCGTTTTATGCATTGATCAAGTTTGACAGGGATCTGGAGGGCCTCCTGACCGCGATCGGTATTGAAGGTGAGTGGTCGCGGTTGTCGTGGGGTGCCAATTGTTTCCAGCGTTACGGCGGTCGCGGTTGATTTGGTGCCGGTGTTAAACTCTCCCGCAACGAATTGTGCGCGTTGGGTAAAGCCAGCGATCCCAATGATGGTCAGCAACGCAACTCCACCCGCCAAAGCCGATTTCGCAAATCGGCCATGCGGTGTGCCCGTAAACGGCGCCAGTGCAGCTAGCCACGCGTTTCGACCTCCCGGGTAACGCTGGTCTAACCCGGTACGGATCGCATCCAATGCGGTTTTCAAGCGTGAGCGAACCGTGCCACACGGAACGTCCATTTCTGAAGCGATCTGTTTGGATGACAAACCCTTGTAGTAGCGCAGCAGTACAGTTCTCCGAAATGGTTCCTCAAGATTCAGGATCAAAGTTGCGAGGGCTTTCTGTAGTTCAATTCCGGCCAGAAGATCCTCTGGTGACGACGCGGTCGCGGAATGGTCTTGAGCGTGATCGAGATCGCGGCGCCATGTCCGATGTCGAGACCGGACCTGATTCGACCAGGTGTTTTGCAACACACGGCGTAACCACGGACGGGCAGGGCGATTCGAAGACGGCGGTGCGCGCAACAACGCCACCCATGTATCGTGGGTCAGATCATCTGCGTCGGGATCGTTTCGGGCGAGCGCGCCTGCGATCTTGCGTATCCAGCCAACTTCGGCCAGGAGATTTTCGGCGGTATTTCCGGTTGATGACATGCCCCTGATACACCGTGCCTCAACAAAGTGTTCAGTTGGAAGTTGAAAAATGTTCCACAGGTGTCTGGCGGAGCCGCGGCGCGCCATATTCGCCTTCAAAATATTCCGAACGGTTGATCCTCGGCCGGGATATGTAGGGGGTGAATCCGTTGAATTCCGTTCGCCAAGGTGAAGAGTTGATGGCCCACGCGCGTTGGTTGCGTGGGCTGGCGTTGGCTGTGGCCGGCGCAGCCGATGTCGCCGAAGATGCGGTTCAGGAGACGTGGGAAGCGGTGCTACGCAATGCGCCGGATCCCAGCCGTCCCCCGAAACCCTGGCTCGCGCAGGTCCTCAAGAACTTCGTTCGCAAACGCCACAGAAGTCAGAGCCGTCGTTCAGAACACGAACAACGTGCCTCGCTTGAGGCTGAGCACGTTGTGGACGGGGCGGATACATTCGCGGAGAGGGCAGAAACCCACCGATTGCTTGCCGATTACGTGTCGCAGCTTGATGAGACGCACAAAACCGTCATCTTGCTGAGGTATTACGACGAAAAGACGTCGACCGAAATTGCATCGAAACTGGGCAAACCTGAAGGAACGATCCGTCGGCAGCTCAAAGAAGCGCGCGAGATTCTCGCGACAAAAATGGACGGTAGCCACGCTGGCAATCGTCGCCGCTGGCTGGGTGCGTTTGCACCAGCCGGCACATTGCCAACCTTGCAAAACACCTTCGGCATCAAGTCGATGTTGGGGGTCGCGGGAATGGTTGCCATCGCCGGAGCGGTATTCCTGCTTTCTCGACCCAGCGAAACGGAGTCGCCGGGTTCCAGCCAAAACGCGTCACCTCTCAGCGGGGTTCCGAGCTACGCGCAGATGTCGAACTTGGACGTTGGAGAACTGACCATAACAACCGTTGATCTCCACGGGAAAACGCTACCAGGAACAACGCTTGTCATTAACTGTACCAAGGGGTGCACGCCCGAAAACACCTCGTCGCGGCGCGAACGCACGGGCCCTGATGGCTCCGTCAAACTGACCGCGATTCCCCTTGCCACCTACAAGATTCTCGCTTTTCACTCGGTTGCAGGAAACGCTCGTTTGGAGATCGGAATGACGCCGGGATCCACAGGCGCGCACCTTCAACTTGTGCCGGTGACGGGGGCGTTCACGTTGTCCGGGATGGTGACGGATGAAGGGGGAGGAGCAGTGTCGGGCTCGTTTATCACGATGGGATCGCGAGGTGGCGGTCAGTCCGCGTTGACCGTTAGTGATGACAAGGGACATTTCCAAATCGCAGCCGACCCCGGTGAACACACGGTTTCTGCTGCGGCCGATGGATACGCAGCACAGGAGATAGGGCTTTCAATAACATCTGACGTTCAACACGATTTCAAGCTGACCCCCGCAGCACGAATTGTCGGACGAATTGTTCGCGACACGGGTACTCCGGTTCAAGGTGCGACGGTATCCGTCGGGCGGGAACACTACTCGATCTACCGGGCAACCGATGCAGACGGCAGGTTCGATGCGACGGAATTGCCCGCCGATTCCTATCAGGTGTCGGCCCGACACGGATTCGGAGCGGGAATTGGACCGTCGATGCGCGCCATTGCGCCGGGCGAAACCTGGGACATAGGAGACATCGTGTTGCATACGACGCCGACCATTCGAGGGACGGTCGTCGATGGTGTTGGCAAACCAATCGCCGGTGCTGATCTTGGTATTCGAAAGTTACCCCATGATGACAACGTGATGTTGGTCGATGGCCCCAAAACCACCCAGACAGACGCGAACGGACAGTTTGAGATTGCTGCGATGCCGCCAGACCGATACGTGGTGCGTGCAGGCAGAGACGGATATTCATGGGCGATGCACGTTGTTACCCTGGCAGCCGAGGACGTCGAACTCGCCTTCAAGTTGGAGAATGAGGTTCGGTTAACAGGGCAAGTGTTGGATCACGAGGACCGACCGATGGCGAAGGCCAGAGTCGAGCTCCAAACCCAAACGGAACGCGGCATGGACGCCTCGTTTACGGGTATGTCGTTTCGCATCACAGATTCCAACGGACGATTCGACGCCGATCAGCTTGGACCTGGTTGGCTGTCAGTTTACGCAGAGTTTGAAGGGAAGGGAGGCGTTGAAGTTGAACGATCACCCATTGCCCGTGGAGAGAAGCGCGACCTTGTTATCCACTTTCCCAAGGGTGCGACCGTTTCTGGAACGGTGAAATGGGATGACGGCGAACCAGTGGCAAAAGCCTTCGTGCAGTGGCATGGGAAACGAGCTGCAGTTAGTACCGTGAGCGATGCACGGGGACACTTTACGATCGGCCCCGTCGTGCCGGGCCATTGCATACTTAAGGCCACCAAAGCCGACACGGGCATCTTCTCGGTGTTTACTCTCGAAACACCCGACAACAAAACATTCGAGTTGAAAGACGGTTCGCATACGCGCCAAATCGAGTTGACGCTAGCCCGCGAGAATAAATCGATTTCTGGAACGGTACTTGATCCCGATGGGGCGCCCATTCCAGGTGTTTCGGTCTCGACCCACGCCGGTGGACTCATAATGATGGGAATCGGCCCAGCGGAGCACGCAGCGACCGATTCAAACGGGAATTTTCAAATATCAGGGCTGAAGGCAGGTGACTACGCGATTGCGGCTGATGCTCCGGGATTTCCAAGGGCAACAGCGTCAAACGTACGTGCGCCCGCCAGAAGTGTGATTCTCCGACTGCAAACGCCCGCCGTCATTGACGGACAGGTCGTGGATTCGAATGGCACTCCGGTCGCGGAGTTTGAATTGGGATCGCAGCCGACCGTCGAGAGCGTTGCCGAAAACATGGTATTTGGTCGAACGCATCGCTTTCAACCGGTTGTCCACCAGGAAGGCTTGTTTAGAATCGAAAATCTTGCTCCGGGGAACTACGACGTCATGGTTCGTCTTGCTGGCGGTCGTATTGCGATTCAAAACAGCGTGGCCGTTTCGGCGGGAGAAAATCGACGGGTGCGCCTCGTGATGCAATCGTCGGCGACAATTACGGGGCGCTTGATCGATTCAAGCACGGGAAAACCTATCAAGGGAATTGGCTTTGGTGTGTCGGGAAGGGAGGGTCTGGTGCATGCCCACTCGGATGAGGAGGGGCGTTTCACCCTCAAGGACGTTTTCCCTGGTCGACCCGCCTTTGTTGAGGTTCGGGCCTATGAAGATTTTCTGGGGGAAATGCTGGCCTTGACCGTACCGGAATCGGAATCCCGATTGGATATCGAAAACTTTGAATTGCTTCCTACCGATCCGAAACGAATCAACCTTCCTTCCTCGGGCGTCGGCATCACGATTGAACCCGGGAGCATCGGTGGGCTGATCGCAAGCGTTGCCGAACCGGCAAGGGCCGCGGGCATTGCCGCCGGCGATCGTGTCATACGCATTGATGCCCGACGAACCGACCGCTTCGGCGCGAGAACGATAGAGTACCTCATGCGGGGGCAGGCGGGAACTGAAGTCTCGGTAGATACCCGCTCCCGGTCCGGGGAGGTTCACCAATACACCATCACGCGCATCCCTTCGGATCGGGTTCGTTGACCACGCCTATCAAACGCCACTGTCGACCAGCATTCGATAGACCATGCCGACGAGAACGACGGCTCCGATGGTGGTACCGGTGGCCATTGCCGCGATCCAAAAGCGACGCTCATGTGTCAGCCGGACTCGGGCGATGGGATCGTCTTGCGCCTCGACTGTACGGCGGCGGAAATACCGCGCGCGCAGGAAGGGCAGGTAAGCGAGTAGAAGTGCGCTCGTCACCAGGACGAGCCAGCTCACGACCAATACGACTGCGCGGGAGCCCGGCGACGCAAACATATCCAGGCCGGCGTATACGAGCTGGAAGAGAACCGAGTGGGCGATGGCAATCAGGGCGATCCGACCGATCTCGCGCCGCTCTGGTCCTGGATGCGCGTCCCGGAATGGTTTCACGAACCAGATCCCGGTGCTCACGGCACCCACCAACACCGCGGGAAGTGCAGTAACCAGTGACGATCCCAGTTTGGAAAAAGCCCCCCTCAGTGTCCATACAGCCGAACCGGCGACCGCAGCTCCAGCGGCATGGGCCGATATTGGCGCGGCGACAGCGAGTGCCGCGCTGACGGTCAATGTGAACGCGGCCGTCGGGGCAGTGCGATTCAGGATCGCGCCGACTTCGTCGAGCAACGCGACTCGAAGTCGAGCTCGGGCCCGTTCAAGACGCTTCTTCACCGCATTCTCGCCGAGTTCGAGCAGTTGAGCTACCTGTGCTACGGAACGTCCTTCCCGATAGAATAAAATCACGATTTCCCGTGCGTCGTCCGGCAACGCGTCGATCGCTTCACTGAGGCGACGACGTTCCTCGTCGTCCACCATCCGATCACTCACGAGGCTATTCGGATCGGGCGCGCGGGAAAGTACCTCATCTGACGAGAGGGAGAATCTCCGATGGGCGCGTCGCCAGGTGCGGGCCAGGTGTCGCGCCTGATTCCGGGTCAGCTGCCGTAGCCAGGGTGCAAAGCTCTGCGGGTTGCGCAGCTTGTGTAGGCTGCGCCAGGCGGCGATGAAAACGTTTTGTGCCACGTCCTCGCTTGCATCCACATCGCGCACGATGGCGAGACTTATCGA
>JAYUPZ010000322.1:0-3853 GCA_043759805.1 Myxococcales bacterium
TCCATTTTCAAATGCATTTGAGCCGGATTTGCGGCTGGTGGTTCGCAACCTACTCGGTGCAGGGTGCGAATGCATCGATCCAGGCGTTCACAACTTTGATCCCGAGAGGATCCAGCTCGGAGGTACCGATCGCCGGCATTCGCCAGTTGGGAACGGTCGTGCCCATCCGGGCTGCGATGACCGATTGCTCCGATGAACCAGGACTCAATAGATACGCACCCGGAATTCCAAGGCCGCCGCGAACCGGTTGGCGGTAGAAGATCCCCGTTTGCAAAAGTGGAACGACGTAGCGCAAATCAAAGGTTGGCAAGTGGCCCATGCCGAACAGTCCCTCGGGCCGGTGACAATGGCTGCAGTTGCTGTGCAAATAGGCACGCGCCCGTTGCTCAAGCGTTCCGGTTGCCGCCAGCCCCGGTACCGGCATCACCGCCAGTTTGCCCACATCGCCAAGCGGCTTCTCGAAAAGGCCGAGATGTTCAAGCGTCCGCAACTGGTTGGCTCGCCGATTGCCCGGATAGGTGAAGTCCCCATTGAGTTGCCCAATTTCCGGACCGAGGCTCCGACCAGCGGCTTTGGTGTGACACGAAAGGCAAGCTTCGCGTCCGGGGAAGATCCACTGGAGGTCGCCGATGAAACGACGCGCAGGGTCGCCTCCCAAAAGTGTGGCGGCGTTGGCACCCGATTCGTCCCACACATAGGTATAACCAGCCCAATCGCCGTCCGCGTGATGCACCAGAAACCGCGTTTCGAGCATCTTGCCCTCAAGCTCAAATGTCTTGAGCAACATGGTCCCGATCGGAAACTCGAAATCACCGTCCGCGCCTACGCGAATCTTGCCGCCGTCAGGCACCACCATGAATCGATGTTTCTCCGCACCGTCCGACCAGAGCGGTGCGTTCACGTCGAAGGGAATCACACCAGCGACGGGAATGCGAAGATCCGCGGCCGTAAAACATCCGGTCGCGAGCAATGTCGTGGGCATGGGATCGCCGGATTTACCTGTCGGACGAGGCAGAGGTCGACAGGTCGTCTGTGCCGGTCGAGTGTCGATGCCGAACAGGACAGAGGGCGCTGATGGCGCGGCATCCTGTAAGTCGCCCAGGCCCGGGCCCGTGACGGTCGGCTGACAGTTTCCGCCGACGAAAACCGCACCATCGCCCCAACCAACGTCTACAGGTATGGGTTGACCGACCTCAAAAGCCGCCGCATCGCCGCGATCCTGGATCCCTGTATCGACCTCTGCATCGGCGAAGTCGCTGCCGCCCGAATCGTCACACGCGGCAATTGCGAGTGAATAAACCGTCAGAAGCCGAATATGCCAGCGCAAACGACGCACCCGACGGTTACTCCTTTTCCAGCAAGTAAATGTGGCCGATTAAGTCGAAAATGTATAGCTCGCCGTTTTGCGCCTGACCAACGCCCGTGAATCCGTTAAGGGGAGCCTGCGCGGTTACGAGATCGCCGGTGTGGTCGATCAAGCACTGCGGAGCACCATCGACAACCAGGATGGAATAAACCAGATTCTCGACGTAATCACCAAAGAAGTAGCGACCGTCCGCGAGCGGAATCGCCGTTCCACGGTAGACCCCCCCGCCCGTGATGGCTCTCGAATCCCGCCCACCCTGTCGATTCAACGGATGTTCGTATTCAAAGAGCGGGAGGACACCGTAGGGCGGAACACCGGTTTCGAAGTATGGGAAATACATCACCTCTCGATTTCCTTCCATGCCGTTTTTGCCCCAACCGAAGGTCTCGGAAGAAGTTTTGTTCGCCGCAATGTAATTGACCTCTTCCCAGCCGCCCTCTCCCACGTCGACGAAATACAAATCGCCAGTCTTCGGATCAATCGAACCACGCCAGGGGTTTCGTACCCCCTCCGCCCAGGCAAAGGGGAACGCACTGGCGCCCGTCATGTTGCCAGCGGGCGGTACACCGGGGTTTTCGACATCGAGACGTAGAATTTTTCCAAGGCCCGGAGCACCGGCGAGGAAATCCGCCGCGGCACCGCCACCATCGCCAACGCCAGCGTAGAGATAGCCGTCTTTTCTGAACACCAAAAAGCCACCATTGTGTCCATCATCGCAGCAACCGTTAAAGCCATTAACACCATCGTGCCGAATAGAGATGAGCTCCTTCAGCATCACGTCCGCCTTGAGTGGATCGCTCGCCGAACGATGCCCCTCGGCTATCACCACGTCGCCTTCGTGTCGAGTCGCAACGTAGTACGGATCTGTAACGGACCGCGTGTAAAACACGAAGAAGCGACCATTGGTGGCGTAGTCCGGATGGAAGACGAGGCCGGTGAGACCGCGCTCACCTCTGCCTTGACCCGCGCCCTGAAAAAACGAGATGCTCGTGCGCATGTCGAGGAAAGGCGTCGGCAGAATAGTGCTGCCTTCGAGGATCATGATTCGTCCGGCGCGCTCGGCCACATAGAAACGGGTCTCTCCCTTGGGCTGAACCATGGCCATGGGTTGCCTCGCAGCAGAAGTAACCGGGGTCAACTTCATCTTCGGCGGTGCGCATTCCTTCGGAAGGACGACGGGGAGAACATCCGCTTTGACGAAGGCGTCCGCAACCGCCGCGTCACCTGAGGGCACAACAGCGGTATCCGCACCGGCGGGTCCGTCCTGGGATTGGATTGCGCCGTCTCCCACGCCCGTTGCACCGTCGAGCCCCACCGCGGCGTCACTGCCTCCGGTGTTGCCGCCGTCGTCACTGCAAGTAACAAAAACAATAGAGAGGGAAAGAAACGTGGCTCCGAGGGCCAAAGATCGGGACTTCATCGAGCGAGAATAGGCCCAAAGGTCTATCCAAACGTCACTCATGTTTGTAAAAGATAAGAGATTCCACGGGATGACGCGGCGCGGGTCACACCTGCGACCGATGGACCCAACTTCCCCCGACCTACCGATACGGCTGCCGTAATTCGACGGGCTTATGCGAGCCGCGCAACCGAAGGTTCAACATTTCGACGCCAAACGCGAAGGCCATCGAGAAGTAGATGTAGCCCTTCGGAATGTGTTGACCGAGCGATTCGCCCACGAGCGTAACACCGATGAGAATGAGAAAGCTGAGCGCCAACATCTTGACTGTTGGATGCTGATTCACGAAGTCACCAATCGAACGCGCGAACAACAGCATGACCCCGAGCGCGATCACAACAGCGGCGACCATGACGCCGAGATTCGAAACCATACCGACGGCGGTAATGACCGAATCGAGCGAGAAAACCATGTCGAGCAACACAATCTGAAAGATTGCGGCTCGCATCGAAACGGGCTTGTTGCCGCCGTTTTCCGCCCCATCGTGGCCTTCCAGCTTTTCGTGGATCTCAAGCACGCTCTTGCCGAGCAGAAAGAGACCACCGACGAGCAAGATCAGACTCTTGCCCGTGATGGGGGCGTTCAAAAAGGGCATCATGAACAACGTTCGCGTCAGCCCCATCAACCACGAAATGCTGAAGAGCAATATGACTCGTGTCACAAGCGCGAATAGAAGGCCCAGTTGACGGGCCTTGGCCTGCTGCTCCTTCGGTAACTTTCCTGCCAGGATCGAGATGAAGATCACGTTGTCCACACCGAGCACGATTTCGAGTGCCGTCAGGGTTAACAGTGAGACCCAGATCTCCGGATTGCTTAACCAGTGCATGGTGCAAGGTGTTAGCACCTAGTCCGCGTAGGTGATGCTCCAGTCCGTCGGTTCACCCTGAATTGTGACCTCGACGGTATCGCCAACCTTCTTGCCGACCAGCGCCCGTCCAAAGGGCGATCCAGGCGTGACTACGTGGAAAATGCCATCGCCGCCGGGACCAGAAAGCTCAAGACCCGCCCCCACCGGAGCAATAAATAGG
>JAYUPZ010000323.1:0-3843 GCA_043759805.1 Myxococcales bacterium
CACGGAAGGGGAACCGCAACACCCAAGTTGCCTTCGCTGCCCTTGGCCGTCGCGTTCGGAAAGTCGAGCAACAATGCGTTGTCTCCCGGGCTCAGAACATGAAGGTACCCAGCTCCGGCGGTGATGGCAAAGGCGCCCAAATCGTAGCGCACACCAGCGAGTGCGCGGACTTGGCTATAGAGAACCGAAGCAACACCACTGTTTTTCGAGCTTTCCGCCACGGGCCCCGGGGGATCGACGCTGAAGCCGTGCTGGCTGTAAGCCGCAAGCAGGTTCAGCTCAAGGTCGCCCATATTGTATTTGCCCTTTGCGCCCGCGTACCACTGCATGGATTTGGTGGTGAAGGGATTGCCCTTGGCGTCCTCCGATGAAACGGCAACCGTAAAGTCTCCACCTGCGGCTACGCCGATATTCGGGTGGAAATAATATTCGGCAGCGAGCGCAACCGCCGGACCGGCATCGAGCTTGTAGCCCTGAAGGCCACCCGTCCGCGCTTGAAGATTGTTGTACTCGAACACGCGGTTGTAGACCAAAACGCCCGCTGTCACATCAAGGCCCGTCCATGGTCCACCGGAGTCCGAGGCCGAAGCTTCCTCAGCCGTCTCCTCAACTGCAGCGGCCGGTTCCTCGGTGGCTTCTGTTTCTTCGGCCGGCTCCTCTTTAGCAGCAGCGACTTCGACAGGAGGCGCTTCTTTCTTCGCCGCAACCTTGGGCTTATCGACCGGCGGTGCCTCGGCGCCACCGTTAACTTTTGCGAGTAAGGCCGTCAATGCAGCGGGCAAGCCGTCTTCGGCATCTTTTAACAATGCCTTGGCGTTGGCTCCTTTGAACGACTCGTCGCCGACCTTTTTGCCAGTGGCATCGTTGAGGGTGATTGTGGCAGTCAGTTTCTTCTTGCCGCTCACCTTGCCCTTTATGAAGCCTGCTGCGCCCAGTTTCTTGGCGACTTCTTCGTATTGATCCGATGCCTGCATCAAACCCAGATCCGCCTCTGTCGAGGCGAGCTTCTGGTCGCTGATGACGCTCACGCCATCGACGCCCTTGAGCGCCTTCTTCACGAGATCGCGAAGCTTGTCAGACTGCGTCCCTTCAAATCCCTCGACGACGATTTTCTTATCGGCGGCGATCGCGGTTGGCATCGCCAAACCCATCGAGGCAATTAGTCCGTAGAAAGACCAGGCAAAGAAAGACCAGAATCCGGCGCGCTTCAACATCGGCATCGCTCCTTGTTTGTGGCGCTCTCGGAGGCAAGTATCAAAGCCTGGAAACCGAGATGACGCTGCGGCAAAACGATCTCTGTTTAAGGGAGTGAAAAAAGTAAGTCAAGGTGAGCCATATCTTCGCCTGTAGCAATTTGTCACGACCGCGTCATTTGATCTTGGGGACTCTGAATCTCTACTTGGCGGCAGAGGCGTATTCCCTCCCACGGGGCATTAATCGCGGGGCTGAAAGAAAACAGCACCTTCTCCATTGACTTGCGGCGTCCCGGTGCCCAAGAATGGCCTCCCGAGTTGGACAACGTTCTACGAATCACTCGGGTAATGTACGATCACGACCTGGCGCTGCGCTGCAGTGGGAGGCCTGTCTGATGGGTAAACCACGCGGGTCAGCCAAGAAACAGACGAAGTACATTTTCATCTCGGGCGGCGTTGTGTCGTCTCTCGGCAAAGGCCTTGCGGCGGCGTCGATCGGGTCGTTGCTGGAATCGCGTGGTCTCAAGATCACGATTCAAAAGCTGGATCCGTATCTCAATGTCGATCCCGGCACGATGAACCCGACCCAGCACGGTGAGGTGTTTGTCACCGACGATGGCGCCGAAACGGATCTCGATCTCGGCCACTACGAGCGCTTCATCAATCAGCGAATGACCCGGCTCAACAACGCCACCTCGGGTTCGATTTACCAAACCGTCATCCAGAAAGAACGCCGTGGCGAGTATCTCGGTGGCACGGTGCAGGTCATTCCGCACGTCACCGACGAAATCAAATCGCGAATCGTTCAGTGTGCCCAGGGTTACGATGTCCTGATCGTCGAAATTGGCGGAACCGTTGGCGACATCGAATCGCTGCCTTTCTTTGAGGCGATTCGTCAGCTCAAGTTCGACGTGGGTCCCCAGAATGCAATTTCGGTTCACGTGACGCTGGTTCCCTACATTCAGGCAGCGGGCGAACTGAAGACCAAGCCGACCCAGCACTCGGTCATGAAAATGCGCGAGATTGGCATCCAGCCCGACATCCTGCTGTGTAGGAGCGAAAAGCCCATCGAAGCCGGCCTGAAAAGGAAGATCGCTTTATTCACCAACGTGGCAACCGACGCTGTGTTTTCGGCCGAAGACGTGAAGTCGATTTACGAAGTCCCAATCCGCATGCACGAAGAGGGCGTCGACGACAAGATTGCCGAGCTTCTCAACATCTGGTCGCGCTCGCCCGATGTCTCGGGCTGGGAGAAGGTGGTGGATCGTCACCGCAATGCGAAGCACGAGGTCAACATTGCCTTCGTGGGCAAATACGTTGAACTGCTTGAGTCCTACAAGAGCTTGAATGAATCGTTCATTCACGCCGGCATGGCACAAGGGTGCCGTGTAAAGCTGCATTACGTGGATGCCGAGGAAATCGAGACCAAGGGGGCCGAGGCGCTGCTCAACGGGGTGGACGGGATCTTGGTTGCGCCCGGGTTCGGCACGCGTGGCACCGAGGGCAAAATTTCAGCGGCGCAATATGCGCGGGAAAAGAAGGTCGCCTACTTTGGGATCTGTCTCGGCATGCAGATCGCGGTGATCGAGTTTGCGCGCAACGTGGCCATTCTCACCAACGCGAATTCGACCGAGTTCAATCCGAACACCCCGCACAAGGTCATCGACTTTTTGCCCAATCAAAGCGAATCAATCGACAAGGGCGCGACCATGCGTCTTGGCGCTTACCCGTGCACACTAAAGCCCGGAACGCTTGCCGCCAAGGCCTATGGCACAGAGCACATCTCGGAACGTCACCGTCACCGCTACGAGGTGAACAATGCTTATCGCGAGACGCTCGAGAAGCACGGCATGATCATTTCCGGAGCTTCACCCGATGGCAACCTCGTCGAGATGATCGAGCTTGCCGATCACCCATTCTTTGTGGCGTGCCAGTTCCACCCGGAATTCAAGTCGCGCCCGCTGCAACCACAGCCTCTCTTCCGCGATTTCGTGGGAGCCGCTCTGACCAGCCAGCGCAAACGGGCTGGCGAGTCAGCCAAGTCGGCTCCGCTTACGCCCGAAACCGCAGCATCCGCCTGAGACGCCGGGTGCGGCAGTTGTGTTACGCTTGAAAGGAAACGCCCTCGTGGGTTAGCAGCCACTGCTTGCGATCGAGTCCGGCGGAAAATCCTCCTAGCCGTCCCCCTGCGCCCAGCACCCGGTGACAGGGGACCATGAGCAAAAGAGGGTTTGCACCGCAGGCCGAGCCAACGGCGCGACTCGCTCCGGGTCGACCCGCAAGAGCGGCAATTTCGCTGTAGGTTTTGGTGCTGCCGCGCTCGATCTGACACAGGAGGTTCCACACCGACTTTTGGAACTCGGTACCGGCCGCGTCGAAGGAGGGGAGGGCATCCGGATCGGCGCCCGTGGCAAAGAAACCGGCCAGCCAGTGTTCCGCGGCCGACAGAAGGGCTATTTCGCGGGGGGAGGCAGCGGTTGGATCGTCGGGTGGTCGTTTCTTTTGAGCGCCGACACCCGAGATCCCTCGGGCGGTGCACTTGACAGTCAGCCAACCAATGGGAGAACTAAAAACGATTGATGCCATAAATTTTCCTGTCTGCAATCCGTGCGTTTGCAATACTTGTACCAAGTATCGTCTTTGAGGCTTT
>JAYUPZ010000324.1:0-1709 GCA_043759805.1 Myxococcales bacterium
ACTGAGATCGTGTTACAGTTGAGTCCGGCGGTTGGTGCGTTTCCACAGTTTAACCTTGTCTTTCCAGCGTGTTTATTGGATCATCATTCGATGAACAGACTAACGCTCACTGGCACGATTCTAGCCGCCCTCATCGCCGTAACCGGTTGCGGTGACAGTGATGATGAGGCGAACCGCCAAGGCGTGGGTGCGCAATGTAGGACGACAGAGGATTGCACGGAAAAGGGCCAGATATGCCTGCCATTCAAGGGGGGATATTGTGGCCTTTCGGGGTGTGTGGCGAATGCTGATTGCCCAACCGGATCCGCCTGCGTGCAGCATGACGACGGAAAAAACTACTGTTTCTTGTTGTGTGTTGAAAAGGTCGACTGCAACATAAACCGCTCCGCTGAAAACCACGCAAGTTGCGTGAGCAGCATCACCTTCGTGGATGGCAAGAAGGATCAAAAGGCCTGCGAGCCTCCTTCCGGTTCGTAGCGATAGGCGAAGTGCCGATTTTCGTGTCGTTCGCGAATGGGTTTACGACGACAACAGGTCCTGGACCCGCATTTGAAGCAACTGATGCGTTTATGTTTCCCACTCCGTGTACGTTAAAGCGTTCAACTTGGGAGTCGTTTATGCGAATCCAACGCGTTGTACCTTTTGTTGTTTTATTGGGCTTCGGATGCGCTGGCGCGGGCGGGAGTGGCTCCCTGAACGGAGGCTCTGGCAACGCCGGAACTGGTGGTGCCGTAGGGGAAAACGAAGCGGGTGGCTCGGGTTCCGGGGGGACCGGTGCGACGGGGTCCGCGAAAACGGGCGGTGCTGACGGGACCAATGCGTTGGGTGGTGCGGGTGGCACGGTTGCAACCGGCGGCGCGCAGGGGACGCTGCCCGATCCTGTCAACCGCGACTATGGCAATCAAGCCGCCGAGTTTTTGGGGGCGTCGCGCTGTGCGAATTCGGGTCTTTTGGTCTGCGAGGATTTCGAGAGTAATACGATTGACCTGACCCGCTGGCAAATTGCGAAGGTTGTTCCCAACGTGGTCGAGCTGGTTGGCGATCAGGCCGCGCGTGGCAAGAAAAGCCTGCACGTGCGCACGCAGAACAACATGGCGTACGTATCCACCAAAAAACCGTTCCCGATCGCCGACAACACCTACTGGGCCCGCATGTTCGTTCGGGTGGCGCGCTTCTCAACCGTCTCGTACGCTCACTGGACGATGGCCGAGGCGGCTGGAAAGGGTGACGGATCGCTCATTCGCGTGGGCGGACAGTACGCCTCTAACGTATCACAGAATCGCTGGGGCGTTGGCAGCGATCGGGGGCCAACAGGCGACTGGACGACCCATGATGCGGATCCTGCGGGTAAGCCGACCCAGCCTCCCGTCAATACATGGGTATGTCTCGAATGGCTGCACGACGGTGCCAATGACGTGACCAAGTTCTTCGTCGACGCGGTCGAGCATCCCTCGCTTGGTACGACCAAGGATAAACACGGGGGCAACAAGGTGCCTTACGTGATGCCCGAATTTCAAAGCGTCTGGTTCGGCTGGCACCAGTACCAGGGCGACTCGATGCCATTCGACGTCTGGATTGATGAAATCGCAATTGACGGCAATCGAATCGGCTGCAAGTTGTAGCTTTCGCGACTTTGTCCAAACGAATCCCGATGCGCGTACAGTCCGAGCCATCCAGATCAGGACTCTCTCAGTTTTCTGATAAATACG
>JAYUPZ010000325.1:0-3838 GCA_043759805.1 Myxococcales bacterium
CTCAGCCCGCGGACCCCAATGTTGCCGCGAATTTCGACTTTGCCAACAACTGGGTGCGCGATCTGTCACAGCCCACTGACATCGCATTTCTGGCGGATGGCCGCGCCGTCATCTTGCAAAAACAGGGCAGGATCATCGTCCGTCGCGCCAACGGAGAGCTGAAAAATCCAGCCGCAATGATCACGGTCGACGACGGCAGTGAAAAAGGCTTGCTCGGCGTCGACACCCTTGTCGACTGGCGGACCAAATCGGATGGATCCGAGGCCCAGCGAACCATCTTCCTGTATATCTCGAACGGCCCGAGCGACGCCAACAAACACCGCGTTTTTCGCGCCGTGGTGCAGGCCGACGACACCGTTGTGCTCGACGCCAATCCACTGGTCGGTGGTGGACTCGAAGGTCCGGCCAACCACGATGGCGGCTCGGTGCGGGTCTACAATAACCAGCTCTACGTCAGCGTCGGGGACACCGGTGAGAACAACCCCGATCCGCAAAACAAATATGCCAGCTGCCTGAACAAGCCCAACGGCAAGATCTTGCGCGTTGCCATCGATGGCAAAGTACCGGCCGACAATCCCCTGGTTGGCGTGGCACAGGCCACCTCGTGCAATTCTCCACTGGGCGCATTCGGAAACGCCAAACCGGACGATCGGATCTTCGCATGGGGCTTTCGCAATCCCTTCCGCTTCTGGGTTGATCCGACGACGGGCCTCCTCTGGGTGGGTGACGTGGGCGAAGGCGAACGGGAGGAAATCGCCGTCGTACGAAAGGGCGAGCACCACGGATTCCCGTTTCGAGAGGGAACGCGCGCCAATCCCCGTGGCTTTACTCCCAACGGCTGTTCGGCAATGTCGCCCAGCAAGCCATGCACAGCACCGGTACACGACTACGCCCACGACGATGGCAACGTTAGTGTCACGGGCGGTTTGATTCCGGACGATGGCAGGCTTTGCGGCTGGCCCGATGCTTACAAGGGTCGCTACTTCTTCGGGGACTACGGCAGCGGTCGCATTTGGACCGTGCAGGTGGCAAACCGCGCCATGGGCACCGTAACGCCGAATTCAGTGACCGAGTTTCGCACTGCCTTGAAACCTGTTTCCTTCAAGATCGGCCCCGACGATGCGCTCTACATCGTTAACCACACAGGCTCAATCGCCAAGGTTTCACCGAAGGGTCGCAACGCCGCCCAGTGTGCAAACAACGCGAACACGGGTGGCGCGGGTGGTACTCCCAACACAGGGGGCGCAAGCGGCGTTACGGGCGGCGCGGGCGGAACGGTAGCCAAGACCGGCGGCGCCGGCGGCGGCACACCGAATTCCGGTGGCACCGTGGGCAATACCGCGGGCACATCCGGAACAACAGGTGGAAGCGGCAACGCTGGGAATGACGGCAACGCTGGGAATGACGGCAACGCTGGGAATGACGGCGCTGGCGCTGGCAACGGCAACACGAATGACAGCGCCGACAGCGGCTGTGGCTGTCGCCTGAGTGGCCCCGGCGAAAAAGGTGGAGGCCTCTTGCTTCTTGGCCTGATCGTCGGCTTTTTGTGGCGCCGCCGCCGCATCCGATAGCGCTATTTGAGGCGTTTCCAGGCGACCGCGAAACCTGTGCTACGCAAGCTGGGTGCTTCCCGCGAAAGAATGTAATCCACGCGCCGATTGCGGACCTCATCGGTCTCGTCGGGCGTGGCAACCCGCAAGCTGGTGTCGCCAAACCCCTCGAATAAAATAGGGAATCGCAACCCCCGCTTGCGAAAATACCCCGCAATGGCGCGCGCGCGCCGCATCGACAGATCGCGGTTGTAGATCGGATCGCCACGCGTATCGGTGTGACCTGCAATGAACAGGTTGGCCGGACCCACGTCCTTGTAACGATTCACCATCGCGACGATCTCTTTGAGGCTTGTTTCCAGTTTCGACCGTTCACTGTCGCGAACAGCGTCGGAGCCCGTTTCAAAGTTTACCTCCTCGTGTGGAATCGCAACCCACGGGAACATCGACATCCCCGCGTAGTAGCCGTACACGTCGGTGACCTTGATATCGATCCGTGCGACGTCTCCTTTGACTGCTGGCCACGACAATACAATCGGTGCACCGGCCTTTTGCCGCTGCAGGTCGTGACTATCCTCGGCAAGCGTGCTGCCATCCAGGCCGCGAACCACGATATCGGCCACCCGGGGATCGCGTGACACGGTCAACGAAAAACGGCGCGCCGTCACATCGACGCTGGTCTTGTCGATCTGCAACCGTAGCGCGTCGGCCACCACCGCCTCGAAGGCGATCGATTCGTCGTGCGTTACCCCGCCGTTTTCAACGCGTACCGTGCCCGTGTAACGATGGACGCCGACATCGGATAACAGCAATACCTCCTGGGTTGCCCCCTGACCGACAGGCCCAAAACCCGTCTGAACAACCTTGCCGTCGTCCCGGACCAGCTCGACCCGCACCTTGCCCACCGGCTCCGTGGTGCGAATGCGAAGCCGTGGTTTTTGACCCACAGACACCCGCGTTTGGTACTCGATGGCGATCGAAGATTCGCGGGCCATGACGGTCTGCGCCCCGAATGCCAGCCCCACCAGGGACCCCATCAACAAAAGGGTTCTCATTCAGCGACAAGCTTAACCACTGCTCCAATCTTCGGAGCAGAAATCTTCCCAGGCCGTTTTTCTCGGGTATGCTCCTGCCATGAAAATACTCGGCAATACATCACCGGCATCTCTCATGGCGGGCGCGTGCCTTGCCCTTTTCGTCGCTGTTTCCTGCTCGTCGGGCAGCAGCACAAATAACAGCGGCAGCGGCGGCGCGGAAGCGGGAAGCACCGGGAGCAAAGGCGGCTCCGGCGGCAAGAGCACTGGCAAAACGGGGGGTACCTCGGGCGCCAAGTGCACCAAGCTTGAACCCATCGCTGGAATGGATCCTGTTCCTGCGTTGCTGATGTCGGAAATTCGGCCCGGCGAAAGCATCGAGGTTTACAACACGACAGCGGCCGCGATCAATCTTGCGGTGGCGCCCAAGTGGTACCTTTGCGCGTTTCCACTGTACCTGACCGGCGATATCTCGACGCTCACGGATAAAACCTCGATTCCCGCCGGCGGCAGCGTCAAGCTGACCTGGCCAGCGGCATGGCTCGACAACGACAAGGTCACGCCTATACCCGGCGTTGCCAAAGGCGAAATGTTGCTTTACACGGGCGGCCTGCTTCCGACCAACAACAACAACCTAAAAGACTACGTTTGCTGGGGTACCCACACGGGCGGCCGCAAGGACAAGGCGAACGCAGTTAACGCCGAAGACGCCAAGATCTGGTCCGGCGACTGCGTCGCAGCTCCGACCAATGGCTCCATCGCCCGCAAGGTCGGGACCAACGGCGAGAGCAAGGACTCGTATGACGAGACCGCCGAAGACGGCGTCAAGGACTGCCCATAACCTGAACCGTGAGGGCATCCCAAAGACCGCAGGTCACGTTGGAAACAGCGGCCTGCGGTTTTTTTTGGTCGACGCAGAAAATCGAGAGCCGGTATGAACCATTTGCGGGCCATTCGGTGTCCTATACGCTAGCCTCACCTTACCCAAAGCGCTGCAGTATCCCCGTGAATCGCCAAGGTAATCCCCGCAAGAAAAAGAAAGCCGCCGGCGTGCGGCAGACGCGGTCCAGCCCGGATCATCGTGTCGTGGGCGAGACCATTACGGCCGGGGGCTCCGAAGGGCAGTCGGTGGATGTCGAGGAACACACCTCGGACCACGTAGGTTCATCCACCACAAGCACCCTCGGGCCACCACCCTCGGGCGTGGCTTACGAGCTCGCGCTCGACACCCAGGGACACGAGGGCGCCCTCCAA
>JAYUPZ010000326.1:0-3838 GCA_043759805.1 Myxococcales bacterium
CACCATCTGCGGCCCCGGACAGTTTTGTGAGTCGTTGATTAACGACTGCAACGCCGGTGGATTTGGAGCCATCAGTGGCAGAGCCGCGGGTGGGGTATCGGCGGATCAAGCGCTCATTGCACCCTGCAATCCGAACGTCAGCAACTGTGGTACGAGTGGCGGTGGTGGTGGCGCGGGCGCACCTTTGCCTGTCACCGTGATTTGCGTGACGCGTACCGATGTCTGTCCGGCGATTTATGCCCCCGTCTGCGGTTGCGACAACAAAACTTACGGAAGCGATTGCGCTCGGCGCGGGTCCGGGGTCTCGAAGCTCTACGATGGCGAATGTAAACCAGCGATGGTCACCGTGGTCGGCAAGGGCGAGACCTGTTTGACCGGTCCCAATTCGAGCCTAGTGTGTCAGCGCGGCCTGTTTTGTGAACAATACGCCGGCATGTGTACCACGGGCGACACCAAGGGGATTTGTCAGGTCCTGCCGCAGGCCTGCGCCGAGATCTATGCCCCTGTTTGCGGTTGCGATGGCACAACCTACGGCAACGATTGTAGCCGCCGCGGATCGGGCGTGTCGCTCGCCTATAACGGGGAGTGTCGACTCGACATCGGCGCCAAGCTGGGCGAGTTCTGTGGTGGTTTGGCCGGCCGCGCCTGTCAGCGTGGGCTGCGTTGTGAGCAAAAGCCCGGTACCTGCGACATCGATGATATTGGTGGTACTTGCACGGCGACGCCGCAGGCGTGCGACAAAGCGCTCTTCCCGGTTTGCGGTTGTAACGGCAAGACCTACGGCAACGACTGCGAACGCCAGGTCTCAGGCGTTGCGAAGAGTCACGACGGGGCATGCAAGGTCGATCCCAATCTTTTGCCGGTGGGAACCTATGGTGGTCAGCACATCGAACTCACGGTCACCGACCCAAACGTCGGAGGCTCGATTCTCTTTGATTGCGGCAATGCCGCCATCAACGGGCCACTCACCGTCAACCGCGATGGCTCCTTTGCCTGGAGCGGTTGGTATCAACCTGGACAGGGCGGACCGGTCTTGGAACCTGGTGCAGGCCTTGCCCTGCCCGCGCCTCCGCCTGGCCAACCCGCCAAGTTCACGGGCTACGTTTCCAATGGCTCGATCAAAATGACGATGTACGTCGACCTCTTCTCGAGTCAATTCGGTTTGCACCTCGACCTCAAGCCGACCTTGTTCCTTTGTTTATAGAACCCGGACCGTCGCGACAGGCGTGATCGATTTTTTGCTCAACGATATGAAAGGCCGTATCCGTTGAGATACCTTGTCGCGTACGGTTTCCGTGATTGCAGTGGTGGCGTTTGTCTTGTGCATGCCGGTGGTGGGTGGCACAAGCGGCGTTTTGTCGTCGGCCATTGAGCCTACGTTGACTCGAAATCGGAGCGACTCGGAAAGAACCGCGCGCTCGTACTCGGATGACATCGCCCGTCCGATCGCGATGCGCGCCACCACTCGATCCCTCGTCGCCGCCTGGACGGGACAAATCGGTCGAGTACGGCGCTCGGAGCCAGCTCCGGTACTGAATCCGGAGCGGGAGATCCTTCTCACCTTCGACGACGGCCCCGACATGGTCACGACACCCATCGTGCTCGCAGAACTGCAGCGCCGTGGATTGAAGGCGATCTTCTTTGTGGCAGGCCGTCGGCTCATCGCCCCCGGCGAACGAGGCCGCATCCAGCGGGCCCTCGTTCAAGAGATGGTCAACCGCGGTCATCTCGTGGCGAACCACACCATCTGGCACAAGCACCTCTGCGATCGTCCGGAAATCATCGCAGCCGAGATCGACGGAAACGACGAGATCATCCGCAATTTGACCGGTCAGACGCCGCTGTTGTTCCGCGCACCCTTTGGTGACAAGTGCCCCGAGCTCGACATCGCCCTGCGCGGCCGGGGCCTCGTAGACGTGGGTTGGAATATCGATCCGCAGGACTGGCGACACAGCCGCAAAACGGACGACATCATTGACTACGTGCGCGGAAAGTTGGCGCGATTGCCCCATCGAGCTGTGTTGCTGTTGCACGACACTCGCAAGGCCGGCGTTCGTGCGTTGCCGGCGATCCTGGATCACATCGTCGAGGAGAATCGACGGGCGACGATGGGACTCGCCCGCCCGATTCTCATTCGCAACTACGCTGTGTTGCTGCCGGAAAAGCCACTTCCCGGGACCGGAATCAACGAGATGGTTGTCGACGTCTCGGAACGACTGCAACCGGTTGCGAACATGCTCTGGCCGAAAACCACATCGGAACGCAACTCGCTTGCCAAGCTGAGCGCGCGCTAACTACTTCTCGCTTAAAATCGCCGCGATCTCGCGCTCGGACAGCGGACGATTCCAGATGCGCACGCTGTCGATGGTTCCCCGGAAATGGTGCATGGCCTGTAGAAGGTGCGCCTTGTTAATGGCACCGATAAAATAGACACCCGCTGCAGCGACGGTGCCATCCGGCATCGCCATGACTTGCTTGCCGTCGATAAACAACCGAGCCTCCCCATCAACTCGATTCAGGATTAAGAGGTGCCAGAGTGTGTCTTGCACCCACGGAACGCCTTTTCCGTAATACGAAACGGGGCCAATTCCAAGACCGACCGTGTTGTCGTCGGGCGGGAACCCGACGTAAAGCCGGCTTTCGTCTCGCATGGTCCCAAAGGGAATCACGTCTTTTTGTGGGACCGAGTCGGCTCGAATCCAAAATGCAAAGGCGCGATGCTCGATCGTTTGCTGCAGGCCGGTGTCTATCCAGTCGTCGCCATCGAAGTGGATACCCATTCCTGATCGACCCTCGGTCGGCGTTGCACCGTGGATGATGCTGGCCGTGCCTCCGGGAACCAAATTCGCGACGGTCGAAGACGTTCCGTTTGAAACGAGATGTATCGGCTCGAAATCATGGGCCAATACCAGGCCCGACTCGATTGCGACCTCGCTTTTGACCTGCTCCACAAGGCGTTGGTCCCCGGTACTCCGACAGCCGAAGAGGCCGCAAACAACGATCCAGGACAAACAGCTTTTAGAAGTGATTCGACACACGATGCCGAAACATACTCCGGTTTTGAATCGTGGACACGGGCGGCGGCATCCCATACCTTGAAAGCATGCGTTCCATCAAGGTGCCTACGATAGCCGTCCTAATGGGGATCTGTTGGCTGGGTATCTCAGCGACCGATGCAGCAACCGCCGAAAAGAAAACGAAGAAACCAATGTCATTTTTCGATATCAGCGCCGATACCCTCGAAGGCAAAGGCCAGCCGCTGTCGGCATACAAAGGCAAGGCCGTCCTGGTCGTCAACACCGCCTCGGCTTGCGGCAAAACCCCACAATACGCCGGACTTGAAAAGCTATGGCAAGAGTATCAGAAGAAGGGGCTCGTGATACTCGGGTTTCCATCGAACGACTTTGGCAAACAAGAGCCTGGCTCGGCCAAGGAGATTCGCGAATTTTGCAACGTGAAATACCGTGTTACGTTTCCCATGTTTGAAAAGATCGCGACCAAGGGAGAAGGGCAATCTCCGGTCTATCAATTCTTGACCGCCAAACACGGGACGCCCAAATGGAATTTCCACAAGTATCTCATTGGCAAGGACGGTCAAGTCATTCGTGAGTTTGATTCCGGTGTCGAACCCGAGGATAAAGACTTGCGGGCTGCCATCGATAACGCCTTGAAGTAGCGCGCGCCTAAAACGGCTGAGCGAAACCGGCGCTCAGCCGACCCGGCAATCCCGCCGTTCGCAAAACACCGTTTCCCGTCGATACATCTTGCAACGCCACGGCCCAATCTAACCGTATGACGGTGCTTTGAAGCTGGGGAATAACCACGCGCCATCCCACGG
>JAYUPZ010000327.1:0-8040 GCA_043759805.1 Myxococcales bacterium
TGTCTTACCTGTCAGATCCGCCAATCAGTGTTACCCGCCCCCTAATAACACCTTGTCGCCCCGACCAGTCGCGCATCGTCAGCATGATGCGTGCGCGCGGCGCCCAGCGCATGCCTCCCGATCGACCAATGTCACAGGCGGATATAGAGCTTGTCGAACAGTGGATTCTGAACGGTGCCCGCAAGAACCCCGACGACAAAGATCCCTGTCTTGTTCCCGCCAACATGGCTGGAATGGGAGGTACTCTGTAATGCGTTTGCCTGGATTGTTGATGGGATCTTTGGCCTTGGTGGCCGTCTCCGTGATTCCGACGGCCGCGCAGGCCTATCCACAATGGCAGTTCTCGTCGGGGACAACTCGCTGTAGCCAGTGCCATTACTCGCCGGCGGGCGGTGGCTTGCTGACGAACTACGGCCGTGATGCGATCGGCGAAGATTTGTCGACCTGGGAAGGCGATGGTTCGTTCCTTCACGGCGCGACGGAGCTACCCGATTGGCTGAAGCTGGGATTCGATTGGCGAATGGCCTTTCTGGCGAACGATGATGGTGGTCCGGACCAACCGAAGTCGGCGCTGTTCCCGATGCAGCTCGACTCGCATCTGCGGCTAGAGTTCGGCGCGTTTTCGTTCAATGCCATTGGTGGATTCCGTGCGCAGGCTCGTACGACCGAAGGCGGGCCGATTCCCGATAACAACTTTCAACCTGGCAACGAGAACCGATTGGTTTCGCGTGAACATTTTGTCTCGTGGCAGCCGTCGACCCGGGGTGCCTATGTGCGGGCAGGGCGGTTTTTTGCGCCGTTTGGGCTCCGCATGGCCGAACACATCGTCTACGTACGCCGCGATCTCGGATTCAACAACCTACAAGAATCCTACAACCTCTCTGGCGGTTACCTCGAAAACGAGTGGGAGGCGCATGTCACGGTTTTCGCACCTGACTTCGTGCAAAACACAGGTACTCAGGAAAAGGGCGTCGCTGCGTACTACGAGAAGCGTCTACGTGGCGAGACGGCGGGAATCGCAGCACAGGCGAAATATGCCATGGGCGACGCTGGTTCGCGCGCGATGGGCGGCCTCGTCGGAAAGCTTTTCATCGAGCCTGCCCATTTGTTGATCCTTGGCGAGGGCAACATCATCCATCAAATGCCCGACGACACCGACGCTGCTCAACAGTTTGCGGGCTTGTTCGGCGCGTCGTTCTTGCCCGTGCGTGGAATTATGCTCACGGCCTTCGGCGAGCGTTTCGCGAGCGATCTTCGGAATAGTGACGCCGCGGTCAATGCAGGGACGGGGCTTTTGTCTTGGTTCCCCTATCCACACTTTGAGGTGCAACTGGTCGGTCGTATGCAAGCCGCATCGACGGGGGATCCCATCAAAACCTTTCTCGCGCAGTTCCACTACTTCCTGTAACGGAGAGCATCACTATGAAGTTGCAAAATGCAGTTTTGAACGCCTCCTTCGCGGGTATCGCCTCCATCGCAGCGGCCTGTTCACCGCCGGGTGCGGTGCAAAATCCGACCTGGGCGGAGGACGTGTATCCGATCGTTGAAGGGCAGTGTTTGCACTGCCACGGGGGGACCGCGGAAAAAGATGGCGGGGGAAGCCGTCTCGACATGGTCGATTTTGCGACTGCGGTCTGTGAGGACCTCGGAGTCGGAATCGACAGTTACGCAAGGTCGATACACACCGCAATCGAGTTCGAGGAACTCGCGAAGGGTCAACTCATGCCCCCCGCCCCAGCTCGACCCTTGGAAGACTGGCAATATCAGACGATACAAAACTGGGCCAAAGGCGACATGGAAAAAAAGATCGCCAAATTCGCCCTCGGCAAGCCCACCAACAACCACAGCCCGACTCTCACCGTGTCAACCACGGTCACCGGCAGCAAGCTCACCCTTTCCTACGTCGCCTCCGATTCAGACGGCGACCCCGTCCTCGGCGAAATCAAGGTGGGCGACAACCTGTGGCACCGCTTCAGCTCCGCCGGTTCAGGCCGCGTAACCTTTGACCTCGCCAGTGAATCCGGAAAGCTTCAGATCACGGCTCGCCTGTGTGACGGATGGAAGCTCGTGTCCCTCGACAACACCGACGGACTGAAGACAGTCGACGCCAAATAGGCATCCGGTCGGGAAACTAAAAGCCGGTGGCGAGTCCGCCGGAAGCTTCCTTGCTGCCCATATGCAGCAATCCCTTGAGGCTCGCGGCGATGAGCGCCAGACGCCGACGTCGCTTGCGGCGAAAGCTGCCGATGATGACAGAACACCACGCAGTTTTGATTGGCGACATGGAGCGTACTTTGCCCCACATGTGCCGAAATGCAATCCTTTTCGGGATTCATCGGCCGCGGGTGGGTTTTCGGGACCGCCCAGTGCCTTTTCCCGACCGGAATCCCACGCCATCCAGGATGGTACGGATCTGCTCAAGCGCGTTCCGATGAATTTCCGACTCACGTACCAGACTCATGAGCTGGTCCATCGACGCTGCGGGAACGCCGGCTGCGGCCGTCGCTCGCTGAGGCGGACGACCCGGGCCCCGTCGTTTCGTTTGTATAGCGGTCGCATCCAAACCTGACAGTTGATCAGCGCGATCGAATGCCGGTTTTGCGATGCCAAGCGCTCTTTTAGCGCGCCCGTAGATGATCGGAATCATCACGAGGCCCTTCTTGCCCGCCGAGGACTGGATCGTGCCGAATAGAGCCGACGGATCCTTCTTCAAGGCCGCAACGGCAAAAGCCATGGAAGCGCTCGGCGTCTTCTTGGCTGCCGTGCGCTCCTTGTTCCCCGGCATGGAACCTCTGGCAGTTTAGATCTTGCCCGCAGCGCGAATCTCAGAAAGCACCAGTTCAATACCGCGCTTGTTGATCTCGCGAATTGCGGAGGTGCTGACGCGCAATCGAATCCAACGTCCTGTTGAAGGTACGAAGAAACGCTTCCAGCGAATATTCGGTTCCCATCGGCGCCGCGTCTTGCGGTTCGAGTGAGAAACGTTGTTTCCCGAGAGGGGCTTTTTTCCTGTGACCTGACACTGCTGAGACATGGCGGTTTTCCGTCTAAAAATGAGCCCGAAACTTAGTCTTAGGGCTCGGTTTGCGCAAGATGTAACTGGTCAAAAATTTACGTTGAACGCGTTCTTACAATAAAAACGCATTTCATCAAGTCCCGCCTTCACGTCTTCCATCGCTCGATGGCGGGTGGTCGGCGGCTGATAACTAAGTTTTGGGTACCAATTGTCGACCAAGACCGACATCGTGGCCACGTCGACACGGTTGGTGTGCAAGTGCTGCTCCAGGCGTGGCATGTACTTGAGTAGGAACTTCCAGTCGTGGTCGACCGAGCGCCCGCACAGGAGAGCCTGACCGGGCTCCGTGACCTTTCCGATCGCCTGTAGCACGTTGTGCTCGGCGATGCGGATCTCGATGCCCTTGGACTTCACGTCCTCAAGCAAGCCGTTGTCAGTATGAATCTGACGAACGCGCGCGCTCATCAACGCCAGGTTTTCGTCCGGCTGGTGAACGATGCGCTCCACCTCGGCCAGCGGAACCAAATCGGCACCCGTGACCACCGCGGCAATCTCAAGGATTGTATCGTGCTTCGGATTCAACCCAGTCATTTCCAGGTCGACCCAGACAAGCCGAAGCGGCAGTTGCGGGTTCATCCCGTTCGACGCTACCAGCTGCTCTTGATGAGCCCGGGAATATCGCCGCGGAGACCGTAGTCGCGCAACGCGATTCGGGACATCCGGAACTTGCGGAGGAAACCACGGGGACGGCCCGTGATGCCACAACGATTCCGGTAACGGACCTTGCTCGAGTTGCGAGGAAGTGCGTCCATTCGCTTGTAAGCGGCGCTTTTATCTTCCGCGGTAGCCGTGAGAGAAGAGATTGTCTTCTTGAGCTCGGCGCGCAATTTTGCGTATCGCTTTGCCAGCACTCGGCGTTTTTCGTTCTGAACCAGTTTTGACGTAGATGCCATGGGTGTCGAGGGCGAATAGCTAACACCCTAATCGCCGAGTTGCAACATGCAGTTGGCAGAGATCAGCATAACGCTAGGCGTCTTCCGAGTCGGGTATCGGACCCGGCACCGGCTCGGACGGTTCCGCCGAGGGGTCTTTGTCCTTTTCAAGCCCCATGAGCGCCATGATGCTGGAGGTGCGGCGGCGCGGGCGTTCTTCGTCCTCCACGCGTTTTTTCTTTTCAAGCTCTGGTTGCAAATGGGCAATGGTGACACCCGCGATTCGGGTACGGCGCGACGATTCGAGATCGGTTGCGAGCTGGTGGAGAGCCGGCGAGGTCGTACCGCTCGCCGCCTGAAGATCCGTGGCGCGAAATGCCCCCAATACCTCCTCGAGACGAATCAGAGAGGGGCTGCGACCCGGGATGAAGCCTTCCTTGTCTCCGGAGACCTCCGCGATGAGACGCCGTGCAACCAGTCGACTTGTAATCGCGTCCACCGCCTGCGAGGTCAACCCGAAGCGCTGCGAAATGGCCTCGCGGGTGACGCCGTGGCCACCGCGGCTATGGTCGGCAGCGATCACCGCCAACACCTGAGCAGCCGACAATCCATTGATCGGCTCATCGTCGGTACGGCGGCGTTCCTCTGCTTCGAGCAGTTTGAGATTTTGTAATGCGTTTGCGATCTCGGCCCCGAGCAGAATTAACAGCCACGACAGGTTGATCCAGACGAGCAACAAGGGCACAAGCCCAATTGAGCCGTAGATGCCCTGGTAATTCTCGAGCATCGTACGTTTCGCAAACGCGATGAAGCCGTGCTTCAAGCCTTCCAGCAGCAGGCCGGTCACCATGCAACCCGCAAGTGCCGCCCACCAGCGAACCTGGGTGTTGGGCAGAAGTTTGTTGATCATGAAAAGCGCTGAAAACTGGATCATGAGCGGAACAAGAAACTGCAACCCGTTGTGCGTTCCAATGAGTTTTCCCGAGAAATAGAGCGATGTTCCCGCGAGCGTTGGCAGCAAAGTCACAAGCGCGTAGAACGTCAGCATGCGTGACAACAACGTGCGCCGCCGTGTGGTTCGCCAGATGTCATTGAACACACGACCGACGGAGTCGTAGAGGTACCACGAGGTGACCAGCATCACCAGTAGTCCAGTCGCACCAAAGGCGCCGGTGGAAATATTGCGTGAGAAGTTTTCGAGGTGGGTAATCACATCTTGCATGTCAGGCAAGATTTGCGTCGCCATGAAGTTCAAAAGCTGATCTTCAACGGCCTTGTCCGACGTGAGTCGAATCAACGTGAAGGCAATGGCAACCATCGGGACCAGGGACAAGGCGGACTGGTAGGTGAGCGCTGCTGCCTGCTGTTGAGGCTTGTCGCGAATCCACTGGCGGATGATGAGGATGGATAACCGGACCAGGTAGAGGCCAAAAGCCCGACTGTGGGTGGATTTTGAATTGCCGCCGGGTCCGAGGTTTTCACGCAGGACGTTGAGGCGTTCGGTGAGGCGGAGTGCCATGGGTTGCTTTGAGACTAACGCGGAATGGCCGCGCTGGCGCGTGGCGCGTACACTCAACCGGTTGATGCGTTTTCGCGAGCTCCGGGAACAACGGCTTTCCGCCGAAGTTGGCACCCTTTTCAAGGAAGCCGACCGGAAAGTCGCGCTGTGTTACCCAAGCCCGTACCGGGTTGGGATGTCGTCGCTCGGATTTCAGACGATTTACCGCGGCCTGAACGAATTGCCGGGCGTGTCCGCCGAGCGAGCGTTTTTGCCCGATGATGTCCCGGCAGCCAAGGCTTCCCGCGAAGTCCTTTGTACCTACGAAACGGGTCGGCCCGTGGGCGATCACGAAATCGTCGCTTTTTCGCTCGCGTACGAACTTGAGCTGGCAGGTCTCGCGGACTGTCTCGACCTCGCGGGGATTCCGGTTTTGGCTGTCGACCGGCGAAACAGCTCGCGTCCCTGGCCACTCATTGTGATTGGCGGACCGCTGACTTTCTCGAATCCGGTTCCGGCCGGCCCGGTGGCGGACGTGATTGTCATGGGTGAGGCCGAGCAGTTGCTTTCCCCCATCATCGAGGGACTGGAGGTTTCGGGCAACCGCGACGCACTCCTGGCGATGTTGGCAAAAACGCCGGGCTATTACGTGCCCTCGATTCACGGTGAAGTACCGACCGCGGTGTTCAAGACCGACGACGACAATTTGCCGGCGTACTCACAGATTCGAACACCCGACACCGAACTGTCGAACATGCACCTCATCGAGCCCGAGCGCGGATGCCATCGCGGCTGTACCTATTGCGTGATGAGACGCAGTACGAATGGTGGTATGCGACTGGTTGCACCGGACAAGGTGATGTCGCTAGTGCCATCCGATGCGAAGCGGGTGGGTCTTGTCGGTGCGGCGGTGACGGATCATCCGGGGCTTCCCAAAATTCTTTCGGAGCTTGTGGCAAGTGGCCGCGAGGTGGGGATTTCAAGTCTACGTGCGGACCGGCTTACCGACGAGATTGTGGGGCTTTTGCGCAAGGGTGGGTACCGAACGTTAACGACGGCGGCCGATGGCGCTTCGCAAAGGATGCGGGATGCCATTTTGCGCAAGAACGGCGAAAAGCACCTGATTCGTGCGGCCGAACTGGCGCGCAATCACGGCATGCGCACATTGAAGCTGTACATGATGCTGGGGTTGCCGGATGAAAACGACGATGATATCGATGAGTTGATTCGATTCGGCACGGAGCTTTCACGGATTGCGCCGTCGCTGGTATTTGGCGTTGCGCCCTTCGTGGCCAAGCGCAACACGCCCCTTGATGGTGCCGCCTTCGCGGACCCGCGGGTGGTGTCCGGGCGCCTTGAACGTTTGCAAAATGGTTTAAAGGGTCGCGCCGAGATTCGCTCGACCTCCACCCGGTGGGCATGGGTCGAGTATCGTCTGGCTCAGGGCGGATTTGCGGCAGGCCTCGCTGCCGTCGAGGCTGCCAAGGCAGGGGGTGGTTTTGCGGCCTGGAAACGCGCGCTCAAGGCGGTGCCGGAACCGCCGGTTCGCACGGCCGAGCCCGCACCACCGTTGATGAAATTGCGCGCGTCTGGTTAGGGTGCGGTTTTGATCGGACGGCCGTCGACGTCGCGCAGTTCGACCTCGGCGATGGCGCGCAGGTTGGCCTCGTTGGATTGTCGGTCGCCAACGATGGTCATTACCAGCGATTCGTCCCGCAATAACTTCTTGGCCATTCGCCGCACATCGACGGCCTTGACCGCATTTACCTTTTTCTGAAAGGTTTCAATCTCGGAAGCGGGTAGATCGAATACCGCGAGTTCGGCAAGCTGACTCGCGGTCGAGCGCATGGTTGCGAAGCGAGCCGGAAAAGCGCGCGAAATGCTGGCCTTGGCTTCTTCGAGTTCGGCCGCCGGAACATCCGTGTCACGGAGTTGCTTGATTTCGTTCAAGATCTCGCGGACAGAATCGGCGGTTTTGTCAGCGACAAATTCGCCCGATATAGCCCAGGGTCCTGCCGAGCGTCGGAATCCGAATCGGGAATAGACCCCGTAGGTCCAGCCGCGTTTCTCGCGCAGATTCAAGGTCAGGCGTCGAAACGTACCGCCCAGGATCTCGTTCATCACGAGCGCCACGTGGTAATCGCCCGTCTTGCGAGCAAGACCCTGTAAGCCGATGCGAATCGAAGATTGCGGGGCCTGTGCCTTGTCGACGAGGTAGATGCGTTGTTTTCTTGCGGGGGCCACCGGCTCTACCTTCGGAGCTTTTTTTGCCGCTCCCGCCCAGTTCGCGAGGAGTGGCTCAAGGTGTGTTCGAAGGCCCGCCTCGTCGATGTCGCCTGCGACGACCAGCACTGCGTTTTTGGGTTTGTAGTACGAACCGTGGAATTGCTGCAGATCCTGACGCGTGATGAGGGAGAGCGATCCGTCGGTGCCGGATGACGGCCAACCGTAGGGGTGTTTGTCGCCATAAAGGGCGAGCGCAAAGGTGTCCTCGGCCACCATGGGGGGGCTGTCCTTGCGTTGCTGCAGTTGCGCTTGCAGATTTTCGCGGACGCGGTTGAGTTCGCTGTCGGCAAAGGCCGGATGCAAAAGAA
>JAYUPZ010000328.1:0-17395 GCA_043759805.1 Myxococcales bacterium
CTTGATCTCTTGCTCGGAACGCAGGGATGGCGCCGCTTTGCACTTGTGAACCTGGGCGATTTCGTCTCGACGCACGGAGATGCGGCTCGCAGGGCACTCGCAATTCGTATTGCACCGGTGGCGGTGTCGGGTGGTTTCGGATCCGGCATCGGCGGTGGCGGTATGGCGGTCGGCAAAGGGATGGGGAATCCGCGGGCGGGGGGTCGGGTTCCGGGTCGTGCCAAGGCTGCAAAAGGAGCGGTTGATTTCGAGGAAAATGATATTCCGATGGCGGCGGCGATGCCTCCGCCTCCCATGCCCGCGAGGCCCGCGATGAATCAGGTGGCGGCCAAACCAATGCAACAACCTGCCTCCCCGCCGGCAATGGCAAAGGAGGCCGTGCAGGGCGGGCTCGCGAAAGCCGAGGCGATGATGGAAGAGCAGGCCATCTTCCGCGACGAGAAACGGGCTCGACGAATGGCTCCGCCACAGATGGTCTACGCCCGCGAATACGCGCACATTTCGCAACCCGGGCGACGCCCGGACGAGCGAACCGATTTCACAGAAACCGTTTACTGGAACGCGGGCATTCGCACGAACGCGACCACGGGTGAAGCAACGGTGAAATTCGCACTCAACGACAGCGTTACAGCATTTCGCGTGTTCGCGAACGGCTTTGATGCGAATGGTGCTCTCGGCGTGGACAATACGGCCATCAAGTCGATTCAGCCATTTTATGCCGAGCCAAAGTTGCCCCTGGAGGTGACAACTGGTGATACGATTGCGTTGCCGGTGAGCATCGTCAACGGCACCGCCTCCGCCTTCAAGGGGGCCAAGGTCGTATTATCCTCGTCGCTGTCGCCGGATGCGCGAGGCTTACAAATTGCCGCGATTCCGCGCCTTGATCTGCGTCCCGGTGAGCGCGTTCGTCGCATTGTCGACATCGCGGTGGGCGCGGTCGATGCCACCGCGGAAATGCGCCTGGATGTAACCGCCGATCCGTACGTCGATATCGTCAAGCGAACCCTATCCATAAAGTCGAATGGCTTTCCGGCGCAGCTCGCATTTGGTGGTTTGACGGGAACGGCAGGCGGAAAGCATACGCTCGTCATTCCGTCGAACACCGTGCAAGGCAGCCTATCTGCAAAGATCGCCGTTTATCCAACGCCGCTTGCGAATCTTGCGCAGGCGCTCGAACGCCTGATCCAGGAGCCCAACGGATGTTTCGAGCAGACAAGCTCGACGACCTATCCGCTGACAATGGCCCAACAGTATTTCAAGGGTCACACCGGGGTGGATGCGAAGGTCATTGCCTCGGCATCGGAAAAACTGGAACGCGGCTATCAAAAGCTGGTCGGATTTGAATGCAGCGAAAAGGGCTACGAATGGTTCGGTGAAAATCCAGGCCACGAAGCGTTGACAGCGTACGGACTCATGCACTTCACCGACATGGCGAAGGTTCGTGACGTGGATGCAGGGATGATTTCGCGCAGCCGGGATTGGCTGCTCGGTCAACGGGACGGCAAAGGCGGATTCTCGCGCAAGCGACGTGCGTTGCATACCTGGATTGAAGATCAGGATTGCTCGAACGGCTACATCCTCTGGTCGTTGCTTGAGAGTGGCCACAAAAGCGGACTCGACAAGGAGCTCGCGGCCTTCAAGAACGCCGCCAACGCGAGTAGCAACAGCTATGTGATGGCTCTCGCAGCAAACGTATTCGCCCTTGTCGGAGACAACGGCACGTCGAAGGCCTTGATGAAAAAACTTGCTGGCAAACAGCAGGGCAACGGCGTTGTCGCTGGCGCGACCACCTCGATCGTTGGCAGCGGCGGAGAGGCATTGGAAATTGAAACGACGGGGTTGGCGGTTCTCGCCTGGTTGCGGGATCCGGGTTTTGCTGGACAGGTCGAGCGTTCGATGAAGTTCCTCGCGGATTCCTGTGAGGGTGGCCGCTACGGCTCGACCCAGAGTACAGTTCTCGCCTTGCGCGCCATCATTGCGTACGACGAGGCGCGTTCTCGTCCCAAGACGCCCGGCAAGCTCGGGATCTGGGTTGATGGCAAGTCGGTTGGTACCTCGGTTGCCTTTGACGGAAACACGCAGGGAACGATCATCCTACCGGATATCGCACCGGCGTTGAGGTCTGGCAGTCATACGGTTGAGGTCCGTATGGATGGCGGTGCGCCGATGCCGTATTCAATAGCCGTTGAATACAACGCTTTGACGCCGGTCAGTGCGCCCGAATGCAAGCTGGATCTCGACGTCAAACTCAGCAAGACTCGGGCTCTCGAAGGCGATTTGCTCGAAGCCGTTGCGACGGTGGCGAATCGAAGCGACAGCGCCATCCCGACGCCAACGGTGATCGTTGGTCTGCCGGGAGGGCTCGAAGCCCGCCATGATCAGCTGAAGGAACTGGCCAAGAAGAAGACCATCGATGCATACGAAGTACTTGGGCGCGAGGTTGTGCTTTACTGGCGCGGCATGGGTGCGCACCAACGTGTATCGGTTCCGCTGTCCCTGGTTGCAGCAATTCCCGGTCAATACACGGGTCCTGCGAGTCGCGCATATCTGTACTACACCGACGAGCACAAACACTGGGTCGACGGTCTGAAAGTCGAGATCGCCCCAAAGAATTGACGGTTAACTCGGCCGTTCGGTTCGGAATCCGGCGCAAAGGGCTGCCAGATCGCTCGCTTCAAAAACGTAGCGTGTCTGGCAGAACTCGCACATGACATCCGCCGTACCGGGATCGGTAAGTAGGCTTTCCAGGTCACTTTCTCCAAGCAATCTCAAGGTCGATTCAGCACGCTCTCTTGAGCAAGGGCAGGCAAACTGTACGGGTCGCGTTTCAAGGACCTTGAGATCATCTGCCATCTCGCCAAGGACATGGCGAACCAGATCCCCCGCCTCGCCCACCGCACGAAGTGCATCGAGAAATGAAGAAGTGTGCAATTCTTTGCGCAAACGCTCCAACGTTTCCTTGTGGGCGCTGTCCGGCATCGCTTGCAAGAGCAGTCCACCCGAAGAAACGATGTTGCCCAGTCCATCTAGTTCGGCATCGCATACGAGAACGCTGTCGATCTGTTCGCTCATGCACAGGTAGTGCTGGACATCCGTGTCGACTTCGCGCCCCGATAGATCGGTTTGGCCGCTGAAGTTTTCCTTCAGTCCCAGATCGCGTGCGACGCTTACCAGGCCGTTCTTTCCGAGAAAAGACGAGAGCGATACCCGAACACCGGCCGGAGCAGCCGGAAGCATGGCGTCGATCTTGCTTGGATAGGCACGAACGTTGCCGTTGGATTTGGCATCTGCCGTGAGGCCACCGATGCGACCGTCGGTCGCGATGCGCAGGGTAACCGATTCGTCGTTCTTGGTGAGGCTCGCCAACAACAGGGCCGATGTGCTGGTGCGTGCGAGACCGACTGCCAGTAGACCCGTGGCCTGGTGGCGCTCGCAAATTTCGACAACAAGTTGGGTGTTAAGCACCGCGACGGCGCGAAGGGAATCGGACTGCAGCAGACAGCGTGCGATAGCGTCGTTGTTCTTGAATTCGCTCATCGGGGCATTCTCGGTTCGGGATCCTGCGAGACTGTAGCAGGGTGTCGTAGGATGTACCGATGCCTCCTCGACAACTGGGCGCAAAAGTCCGTCTCCCCTACAAGGCGCCGCCGCGAGCATTTCGGGGCGCCATGGCCCTCGCGGCTCGTTTTGCGCCGTCGCTGGCCGCACGCATCGGGGTGCGCTTGTTCTCGATTCCGCCCAGTTTTTCAGTGAATCCCCGTCTTGCGACGCTTGTTGCAGACGCCGAGGGCATCCGGATTTCGGTAAGGGGTCTACCCGCGGTGCTCCACCACATTCCGGGCGCAGGACCCCGCGTGTTGCTGATGCACGGATGGGGTGGTCATACCGTTCAGATGGCCGGTTTCATTCCTGAACTACGCGCTGCCGGGGCCGACATTGTCTCTATCGATGCACCCGGTCATGGACACGCCCGAGGTCGGATGTCGACGATGTTTCATTTCGCCGATGCCGCACAAATGGCGGTCAAACAGTTCGGACCTTTCGATGCGGCCATTGCACACTCCCTTGGTTCGACGGCACTCTGCTGGGCGATGGGGTTGGGCCTCAAAATTCCCCGAGTCGTCTTGATGGCGCCCATGCCAGCGCCCATCGCGACGTTGCCGCGGTTTTGCCGTTTCATCGGAGCACCGCCGCGGTTATCGCGCCGCATGATAGGCCTTCTCGAGGCCCGCTATCACATACGCGCAATCGACGCCTCGCTGTATGCGTTACTGCCGGGTATAGAGTCGCAGCTTTTGCTGGTCCACGATGCGGACGATACGCAAGTGGGGGTTCACGAAATAAAGCGATTGCAGAAAATTGCCGCCGCCCGAATGCAAACGTACGCGACGAAGGGTCTTGGCCACGCCCGCATCCTCAATGACCCCGCGGTGATATCAGCAGCCGTCGAGTTTTCTATTCGCGGTACGTTTGTCGCACCTCCGGCGCTACAGCTTGCGACGGCGACGACGTAGACCGAAGAACACCATGGTTGCGACGACAAGCGGCCATGGTTTGTTTTCACCGGGTTGCGCAGAGAGTTCGCACGAACATCCCCCCCCACCTTCGGTGCGAATGCGCGTCGTCGTGACCTTGAGCGCGCAGGTAAGCTGCGGCGCGCAACTTGGAGCGCCGTCAACCGTCATCATACAAAGCAGACACCCGGAAGGACAAAGATTGTCGTTGCAGGCGTTGGGGCAACGCGTACTTGCGCAAGGATCGTCGATGCACTCGCCTGTGAGCGGTACGCACTTCGATTGGCCGGGGCAGATCTTGAGACGACAGATATTTGCCACGCACGCGCCGTTCTTCGGATCACAAACATCACCGCCATTGCACGTTTTTTGCGCGCACGCGTCCGGCTGACAGCTGCCGTTCAGACAACGTTCACCGGCAGCGCACTTTCCGTTGCAGTTGTTGATGCACTCGCCAGCCACGCAAAGTTGATCGACGCCACACGATACCGAGGCGCAGGGATCCTGCTTGCAGCGGCCTTCGAGACAGAGTTCGGTGGCGCTGCAAAGCGAAGGTCTCGTTGTACAGTCGCCGCATTCGCCCTCGAAGCAGGTTTTGGGCTCCTGGCAAACAACGCCCTGACAGGGGTTTTTGCAAATCCCATCGCCTTCGTCGCAACGGAATCCTGGATCGCAATCGACGCCCTGACACTTCGTACTTCGGCAGATGTTCGGCTTTGATGCCGTGTCGCAGGCGAATCCCACCGGGCAAGGGAATTCACTGTCCTGACAAAGCAACTGGCATTTGGCCATCAAGCAAATGCGACCTGCGACACAGAGATCGGATCCCTCATCCGCAACACCGTCGCAGTTGTTATCCTTGCCGTCGCAGATTTCATCGCGTGGCCCAATGGCGCCTTCACAGGCAAGCGGCACCTGTCCCTTGCAGACGAGCGTGCCGACGCGGCATTCGCCTGTCTTGAGCTGCGCCAATGTCCAGGGTTGCGTCGAAGGAACGCATTCCCCGCCGCCGAGTCCTTCGTCGGCTTGGCCGTTGCAATTGTTGTCCTTGCCGTCACAGAGCTCGTCGCTCCCCATCGACATCATTGTGCTGCATTCCAGCTTGCCGGATTTGCACGAGAAGGTTCCAGCCCGGCATTCGCCGATCTCGACGCCACAAACATCGCCAACACCTGCGACCGTTCCGTCATCGGTCATGCCGTTGCAGTTGTCGTCGAGACCGTTGCACAGTTCGACACCCGGGGTGATAGCCATGACCGGACAGGAAACGTCGTTCCCGTTGGTGCTGCAAACCGTTGTTGCGCCTCGGCGACAGATACCCATCTGTCCGTTGTTGCAAAGGGCGCCCTTGTTGAACGTCTCATCAACCGCGCCATTGCAATTGTCGTCCGCGTTGTTGCAGAGCTCCGCTTTGGGCCCAACACATCCGACGCATTGCAGCCCAGTTACGCCCTGGCACATGGTCACGCCCAACTTGCAGTCGCCCTTGCCGTCCTGTTGAGCAGTCACAACACCTCCGCAATCGCAGGTGGCACCTGCACCGGGGATGGGGTCTTCGTCAATCAGGCTGTCGCAGTCGTCATCGACGCCGTTGCAAACTTCGATGGGCGGAACGTTGTCTGCGATGATCTCGATCAACTTCTGTTTGATGGCGTTGGTGTTGGTCAGGTCAACACCGATGGCGGTGTTCGTTCCGCCAGCGGCCGCGACGGGATTGTTGCCCGCAACCAGTGAATTGTCAGTCAAAACGTAGGTCTTGACGCCTGCGGTTCCGTTCAGCAAGCGACAGGCTTGAATGACAGGATGCAACGGTGGATAGTTTCGTGCACCCGTGTTGGCGCAAGTGGTGGGGTTGATGCCGTATTCGGTCAACACATTCGTTGGCGCGGGATCACAACTCTCCTGCCCATCGGTTACGAGGATGACGATGTTTTGTCGACAGGCCTTCTTCGGATCGTTGGGATAGATGAGGTTGTCGAAGTAAAGGCGCGAGTACAGCAGCGAGCGCCCGAGCGGCGTTGCCCATGCGCCACTCGTTCCGGCGGGCAACCCATTGCCACCCGCTCCTTGCGGGCCCGCGCGGATTTCCGGCTGCGTAATCGTAACACCGTTCGATGTCTCGACCTGGTCGATCCATTCGTAGAACTTGTAGAGGTTGCCGTCCGGTGGATCGAAGTCAGCTGCGACCGGGCCAAGCTGCGGGCTGAACTGCCTTGTCACGTCGAGCACGATGGCGTCGCGCATACCATTGCGGAACCAGGGCCCAAACGTGGTTTCGGGATTGGGATCGGCGTGTGTCGACATGCGACAGCCCGGTAAAAATGGCTGACTGCCGCCCGTGACGGCGATGCCGGTTTGCGCATCGGCGCTCGTGTAGTGTCCGCTTGGACAAACGGGCGTCAACGCGGGGTTGTCGACCTGGGGAAATCGCGCGAGGCCGAAGTTGGCTTCGTCGGTACCGATCTCGGACAGTGCTGCCGCCATCGCTTGTTTGAGCACGTAGATGCGTCGGTTCTGCCCGGCTCCTCCGCACAAGGGTGAGCCGTCCTGCCGCGTGTCCTCCCACGCGTTGTAGGTCATCGAGCCCGACGTATCGAAGACAACCAATATATTGGGCTTGAGCGGTTGCGCGACTGCAGGCGCGGCAATCGCCATGAGCACGGTACAAAGGCTTAAAATCAGGCGTTTCATTGCGGCAGATCTCCCGTTCGGCAGCAGCGGAATCCAACCGAGGGCAACAACACCGCAGTATCCGGTGCATCGACAACCGCATCACAACGCAGCCCCGGGGCGACAGCTCCAAGGGTCGCCGTGTTGTAAGCGCCACCTCGAAGCTCATAGAGGTTCCCGTTGGCAGTGGTCGTGGTCCATTCCTTGACGTTTCCGCTCAGGTCCCATACGGACGTATCCGCAACACACTGGGTTCCCCCCGGACTCGCGGCTGTTCCCGTCGGTAGTTTGGCCGGCGCTCGATTGGCGCGATAGTTCGCACCATTGCAGACCTCGGTGTCAAACGCGTTGGCGTACGGGTAGGTTCGCATCGAGCCTCCTCGACAGGCGGCGACCCATTCGGTGCCGGTGCACAACCGCCAGCCGGCTCCGATGCGACCGCAGGCCGCGGTTGCATCTTCCTTGCTGACATCGGACCAGGGGAGCTTGCTGGGACTTGAACAGGCCCGCTTTCCAGATTCGAATCCAGCACTCACGGTGGTCGCATCGACACGACCTGCCTCGTGGACGAAGATCGTGACGCCCTGTGCGCCGCCGACATTGGGAAGGAACACCGTTTGTTCATCGCTGGTTCGGTTGGACTTCGAGAGCATCTCGTCGGTCATGCCGTCACAGTCGTTGTCGAGCCCGTCACACGTTTCGCTTCCCGGTGTGCCAGCCGTAGCGCCGCACTCAGAGGCAGTCATGGCGGAATTGCAGCGCAGGAATCCATCGCGAGCGCATTCCCCGAGCACCGAGTTCGGCGTTCGACACGGCGTTGGGGGTTCGATCAAGAAGGCTTCGTCCTTCAATCCGTCGCAGTCGTTGTCGAGACCATCACAACCGCTGGTTTGATCTTCGGTTTCCCGGAATGTCGCCGGGTAAGGGCAGATCCAACCCTGTGTACCCATGCAAACCGCCTGAACGGCACCGCAGACCCCGCCCTGGCGGCAGGTGAGTTTTCCGGCGGCGATGGTTGCGGGCTCGTCTGTCTGACCGTTGCAGTCGTTATCAACACCGTCGCAGATCTCGGCGCCGCCATTGCTGGTCACGCACGAAGTTTCGCAACCGAGTGCATTGGGATCGCGATCATAAAAGCCGGGACGGCATTGCACGAAGCTACACGTGCCGTTTGTACATGCCGCCAAGGCAAAGGGAAAAGCACAGTTGGCGTTGCAACCGCCGCAGTGGCTCAGGTCAGATTTCTTGTCGAAGCCTTCGTCGGTCTTGCCGTCGCAGTCGTTGTCGCGACCATCGCAAAGTGCCTCGTTCTTGTTGCCCGCAGCATCGTGTTCGGCGCCAATCAGGATGCATTCGCAGCCGTTGATCGCGCTTTTATCGATGTCGATCGCGCCCTGAACACAACCGTAGCCACATTTGCGCTGGTTGCAAACAGGCGTCGAGTTGGGCGTGTCTGTACAGACGCTATTGCAAGAGCCACACGATTCGGTTCGGTCAAGCAAATCCGGCGCCACGTCATCGACCCTTCCGTTACAGTCGTCGTCGAGGCCATTGCAGATCTCCGGTTGCCCGGTCGCCGCACACGCATCAAGGCGAATCGCAGCATCCCGTGGTACGAATATCGCCTGGTCCGTCGACAGACGGGCATCGACCGTGGCGGCAGACCCATCGGGTTTGTTTCCGCCTTCCTCCACCGTCGTGAATTCGTATTCGCGCTCGGCACACGCGTTCAAGATCGACGCGGTTGCGATAACAAACGCAAAACGTGGAACCAACTTCTTTAGGTAATAAATAGATGAAACCGGTTTTTTAGCCATACACACCCTGTCCGGTGCGGATCTATTCCCCCCCGACGACCGGTTCAAGCCTTTTCTTGTGTAGGTTTCAGGCCGACGTGTCGCTATTCGAGATCAGATGCTCGAAAGAACCAGCCCAACTCGAAACGTGCGGAATCGACGCCGTCGCTGCCGTGAACCGCATTGCGCTCGATGTTGGTTCCAAAGCGTTGGCGAATCGTTCCTTCGGGGGCCTTGGCCACATCGGTGGGACCCATCAAACCGCGGTAGGTCAAAACGGCGTTTTCGCCCTCGAGGGCCATCACCACGCATGGTCCCTCGGTCATGAACGTCACGAGATCATTGAAGAACGGACGTGCCTTGTGGACAGCGTAGAAGCCTTCCGCTTCTTTTCGCGACAGACGTGTCATGCGCATCGCCAAAACCCGGAGGCCGGCTTTTTGGATCATGGCGAGAATTTCGCCTGATGCATTTTTTGCAACGGCGTCTGGTTTGATAATGCCGAAAGTACGTTCGATACCCATGTTCTTTGATCCTGTTTGTTACGTCTTGGTTACTTGAGGCGCGCGGCCATGGTTTTGCCCATGTCCGATGGCGTTGCCGCGACGGCGATGCCAGCGTCCTGTAGCGCTGCGATCTTGTCGCCTGCTCCACCCTTGCCGCCGCTAATGATGGCACCAGCGTGTCCCATTCGGCGTCCTGGAGGCGCAGTTACGCCAGCGATGAACGCACACACCGGCTTTTTCATGTTTGCTTTCACGAAGGCCGCCGCGCGTTCTTCCGAATCGCCACCGATTTCACCGATCATCATGACGGCCTCGGTTTCCGGATCGGCCTCGAACATGGCGAGACACTCGATAAAATCGGTTCCCTTGACGGGATCGCCGCCGATGCCGATGGCAGTGGTTTGTCCCAGGCCCAGCTGCGTGAGCTGGTGGGCAGCTTCGTAGGTCAAGGTTCCCGATCGAGACACCACGCCGACGCGGCCTCGCTTGTGAATGTAGCCCGGCATGATGCCGATCTTGCATTCACCCGGGGTGATGACGCCAGGACAGTTTGGGCCGATGAGGCGGAAGTGATTCATGCCTGTCAACGCGCGGTTTACCCGAACCATGTCGAGGACGGGAATTCCCTCGGTGATACAAATGCCAAGGCGAATGCCCGCGTGTGCCGCTTCGAGAATGGCTTCAGCTGCGAAGGGTGGGGGAACATAGATAACCGATGCGTCGGCTCCCGTTTTTGCCACTGCTTGCTCGACCGAATCGAACACCGGGAATCCCTCGTGCGTGGTGCCGCCCTTGCCGGGCGTGACACCGCCAACCACCTGGGTCCCGTATTCGCGCATCTGTTTCGCGTGAAAGGTTCCGGCCGATCCGGTGAGGCCCTGCACAATGACCTTGGTATTTTTATTGACGAGGACGGACATTACTTTGCGCCTCCCACGAGAGCCACGATCTTCTTTGCGCCGTCGGCCATGTCATCCGCAGAGGTGACAGCCAGCCCGGATTCGTTGATAAGCTTCTTGCCGAGTTCCACGTTCGTGCCTTCCAATCGAACGACAAGCGGCACTTTCAATCCGACCTCTTTGACAGCCGTGATAACGCCCTTGGCAATCGTGTCACATTGCATGATGCCGCCGAAGATGTTGACGAAAATGCCTTTCACGGAAGAATCGGCCGTGATGATTTTGAAGGCCGCGGTCACTTTTTCAGCGGTTGCTCCACCGCCCACGTCGAGGAAGTTGGCGGGTTCCCCGCCGAAGTGCTTGATGGTGTCCATTGTCGCCATGGCGAGGCCCGCTCCGTTGACCATGCAACCAATCGTTCCATCGAGTTTGATGTACGACAGGTCGTACTTCTTGGCCTCGATTTCCTGAGGTTCTTCCTCGTCGAGATCGCGTAGCTCTTCGAGTTCCTTGTGGCGGTAAAGAGCGTTGTCATCGAAGGTCATCTTGCAGTCGAGCGCCAACACATGGTCGTCGGTGGTGACGACCATGGGATTGATCTCGACCATCGCGGCATCCATGTCGACAAAGGCCTGGTAAAGCTTCAGGAAGAAGCTCGCGCCATTTTTGGCGGCGTTTCCCTTTAGGTTTAGACCATAGGCCAGGTTGCGTGCCTGGAAGGGCTGCAATCCGATGGCGGGATCGACGTGTTGCTTGATGATCGCGTCTGGGTTTTTCGCCGCAACTTCTTCGATCTCCATGCCGCCTTCCGAGGACGCCATCACGACCACTCGTCCATTGGCACGGTCGATCAAGAGACCCACGTAAAGCTCGCGGGCGATCGACATGCCTTGCTCGACGAGCAAACGCTTGACCTTCATGCCCTCGGGGCCGGTCTGGTGCGTGATGAGCTGCATACCGAGGATCTTCGTTGCCGCTTCCTTCGCCGCCTCGAGTCCCTTGCAAACCTTGACGCCGCCGCCTTTGCCGCGGCCACCTGCATGAATTTGCGCCTTGACCACGACCACCGGAACGCCGGTTTCCTTCATCAAGGTGTCGGCTGCCTTGACTGCGTCGTCCACCGTGAAAACAGGGACGCTGCGGGGAACCGGGACGCCGTATTTGGCGATGATCTGTTTGCCCTGGTACTCGTGAATCTTCATAGCGCTTTCGATGCCTCGATGAGTTCTCGAACCGCGTCGGCAGACTTGTCGAGCATGGTTTTCTCTTCGGCCGTCAGTTCGATCTTCACGACTTTCTCGATGCCCTTGCCACCGATGATGACCGGAACGCCCATGTACAGATCCTTGTAGCCATATTCGCCGTCGAGGTAAGCAGCAGCGGGCAACAAGCGCTTCTCGTCGTTCAGATAGGCGCGCGCCATCTGAATTGCCGACGTTGCGGGTGCGTAGTAGGCGCTTGTTCCCATCAGTTTGACGAGCTCGCCACCACCCATGCGGGTTCGTGCGACGATTTCATCAAGCTTTTCCTTCGAGATGAGTTGAGAGACAGGGATGCCGTTGACGGTACAGTTGCTGATGACCGGCACCATGGTGTCTCCGTGGCCACCGAGGACCATCGCGCGCACATCGCGAACCGATACGCCCATCTCGCGAGCGAGGAAGAGCTGAAAGCGAGCCGAGTCAAGCACGCCGGCCATGCCGATCACGCGCTCACGGGGGAAGCCGGTCACCTTCTTCAATTCGTAAACCATCGCGTCGAGCGGGTTCGAGATACAAATGACAAAAGCGTTGGGGCAGCTATTTTTCAGGCCTTCGCCGACAGCCCGGATGATCTTGAGGTTGATGCCGAGCAGGTCGTCGCGCGACATGCCGGGCTTGCGGGGAACACCGGCGGTCACGATCACCACATCAGAACCTGCGAGCTCGTCGTACGAGCTGGTGCCACGGATGGCCGAGTCCGCGCCTAGGACCGCGCAATTTTGTTCCAGGTCAAGTGCCTTGCCCTTCGCGAAGTTTTCCTTGTCCGGGATGTCGAACAACCAGACGTCGCCGAGCTCCTCGCGGGCTATCATCGCGGCCAGTTCGCCACCAATGTTTCCGGCTCCGATGAGGGCTATTTTCTTGCGTGCGGGCATGATCTGGGATCCTCCTGTTTGGGAGGCTTTGTTAGCGCCCAAGTGCGTAAAAGCCAAGCGGAAAGTGGAAGAAATGCCGGTGGTAAGTGCTTTCGTGAGCGGCGGGGCAGGCCGAGTGTGTTAGTTTCCGCGTGTTGGAGGTGGAACCCATGTCTGATTCCGAACAATCCCTAAAAATTCTGCAGAAATTTGTCGATGGCTTCTCGATGGACGTGGGTCGGGTACGGGCCGCTCTCGACGACGAGGGAACTTCGCCGGCGCACAAGAAAAACCTGGTCGGCGCTCTCAATTACCTGCTCGACCGGATGGACATGTTCCCGGATCACTACAAGGGTATTGGCTTCGCAGACGACGCAATGGTGTTGCGAATCGCCGCGGCCCAGGCTGTAGGCGAGGGCGCAGGTGCGCGTGGACTTTTGGGTCTCGCCAAGGAAGTTTCCGAAGTCAATGAGCTCTTGGGGGATCTTGAGGAACCCGTCGCGAAGCTGGTGGCCTCGCTTGCCACGCGCACGGTTCGGGGTCGGACGCCGGAGAAGATCCTGAGCGACAAGGACACGCGCGCTGTTTTCGACGCGGATCTAACCCGCATGGTGAAGGCCATGACGCCCGAGAAGATCGACACATCCTGGATGGGATCGAAGGCTGTCGTGGACGAGTTGCGAAAAATGATTCGTCACGCGCTCAAAAAAGAAGGCTTCCTGAAATAGGGAAGGCTTCGTCGTCGCGCCGCGGATCGTATGAGGTCCGCGACACTATTCGCAGAGGGTTGCCTCAAGATACACGTCGTCGATGTAGAAGTCGGTGCGGTAGCTCGTGTTGGTTTCCGCGAAGAACTCGACCGGGATCGTCTCACCGCGATATCCGACTATATCGGTGACCCAGGACTCGTAAATGCCACTGGCATCGACGTTGCTATCGGGAGGCGTGATGGACGTTGTGCCGACCGTGGGTCGCAGGAAATCGCGCTTCTGAACGCCGGGTTCATCCGTGTAAACCTGAATGGAATAGCCGAAGGTGAGCGAAAGTGTGTTGGCAGGCACCGTCACGGTTTGACGGAGGTATTCGCGTACGTTGTTGGCACCACCCATGAAAATAATGTACGGGGGACTCGGTGCAAGGAGCCCGTCGTTGTACAGGAGCGTGCCTGCCGCGGTTGTTTCCGTCCATCCCATCGCCTGGCCGTCGGTGCCGGGGCCAGCATCGAAGTTCCCGTTGACGATGAGATTTCGTACCACGGGCTGGGCATTGACCCATGCATTCGCCGCACAGAGCTGAGGCTGAACGCCGCCAAAACACCTGCGCACGCCGTTACTGCACTCGCCGATACACTGACCATCGTTGCAGGCGTAGGGACAGTCCATCGTTGGCTGCCACTGCCCTAGCGCCGAGCAGGTCTCGACGCCTCTGGTACCGCATTGCACGGACCCTGGCACACAGACCCCCGCGCAACTTCCGCCCTGGCATACAAAAGGGCATAGATTGGCATCGTCCTGCCAGTTGTTGTTCGTACAGGTCTGGGGTCGCCTTCCGTTGCATTGCCTGGTGGTGTTGTCGCAGACGCCCGTGCAACTGCCTTTCATGCACGAAAAGGTACACGCAGTTTGATTTTGCCACTGGTTGCCAACGCAAAGTTGAGGTGTGGCGATGTTGCACGAGCGTTCGTCGTTCGTACAAACGCCGGTACAATCGCCCTTTGTGCACTGGTAGGCGCAGGTGGTATCGGTTCGCCATTGATTGTCGACGCAGGTTTGCGGTGTCAGGCCCGTGCATTGTTTATCGCCGTTGGTACAAACACCGCTGCACTGTCCCTTTACACAGGCGAACTCGCATGCCGTGGTGTTTTTCCACTGATTCGAGACACACGATTGCGGGACCTTGCCGTTGCACTGGGCCGCCATATCCTTGCATTCACCCGAACACGCCCCGTCGGTGCAGGCGAAGTCGCAAGCCTTGCCGGCAATCCAGCGTCCGCCGGTGCAGGTTTCGGGTGCCACGTCCTTGCAGCGCTTTTCGGCTTCGACACATTCGGCTGCGTCCACCGCATTCGTTACACCGCCATCAAGATCGTCGCCCGTGGTTTTGCCACCTCGGCTACGGACAATAACGGTGCCGCCATCGGTGTTGTCCACGACGATTGGCGCATCGGGATTTCCCGTCATAGACGTTCCTCCCGTTCCTGGCGTCGCGTTGCCGCCGTTTCCGTCGCTGCACGCCACCGTCAAGAGTGTGAGACCACCCACCAAAGCAATACGAACAATAAACATCATGGGATGATGCCACCAAGACGTCTGGGTCGCGCGATTCTTCCCGGAATTTCGAGCAGCAGAAACAAGTAGGTCGTACCTTGTGGTTTGAGGTGCGACCTCTTTTGCCTAGTCCGCTATAAGAAATTTGCCTGAAGAAACGAAGGCGCTTCCAATGACAAACCCTTTCGTTTTGGATATGGCCGCATCCTATCGCGATCGGGTCGCTAAATCGGCAAACCTGGACAGCGTAAAAGCATTTCTTCACACGCAATTTACCCTTGTGGGCGGGCGCCCGAAGTGGCGAAGTGGCATTCGATCATGGAAACCAGGCGAGCAATAGGCGTTTTTTTATCCTCTCTGAGTTTTGCGATTGGGCTTTCCAGTCCGGCCATGGCTGTGCATCGCATCGAAATTATGCCGTTGCCGCCCGGACCCCGACCCGACGCGACCCTGCCGATCGTGACTGATTCCGACAGGGCGTGGAAATCGGGCGGTCCGCTTTTCGATCTCGCCCACATCGAGTCCGAATTGCGCGCCCGTGGTCGTGTTGCGATTGGTTCAATGGGGCTCCATTTTAGTGTCGACGTTGAGGACAACATCAACGTCAACACCGGAGCCGCATCCTCCATCTGGGGCGGCGACATGTTGCGCGTCTCGATCGACGGTTGGGGTGATGGATCGAGGGGGCTGCCCATCAGCAAGAACGGCCCCTTTGGAGCCGACGATCGATCGTTCACCTTTGCCTTGACCGAGCGAGGGCCAGTGGGCTGGGACAACACCGCCGATCAGCCACTTTTGAATTTTTCGATCACCCGCGACGAAGCCACGAAGACGACGCACTATGAAGGGACAATTGAGTGGTCGTTGGTCTCAACTTTGCCCGGTGCGTTTCCGACCTTCGGCCTTGCGGTAACGGTGCGGGACGCCGACGAGCAGAGCAGCAAGAATGCGCCGCTTTTGCACTGGGGCAAAGGCGGTGGTTCGCTGTCCGCTGGACAATTCAAGCGTATCGCATACGGAAAGGGTGTTCTCCATCCCGAACAATTTGGTGCATTTCGGACGCAGACAACCCTGTGGGATACCAACGACGCCTTGGTGGCCTGGGCATTCGCGAGTGGCACGGAGGAGGCGAAAATTGTTGTCGATGCGGGGGCCGACCACGTCGAATATCTCATCAAAAAAGGGGCGCCAGCCTCCGAACGGCTTTTGCGGGTCTCGGTGATTCCGGATGTTGCGCAGCCGCTTACAGACGTGCGCATTCGCGTGCTCGACAAAACAGGCGCGGTTCGTGGAGAGGTAGTGCTGCTACCGCGCGAGCCAGGTCGTGATCTTGAAGCCGTCGTCGCGCGCGTGGATGCTTTGTTGGCAAACGCGAGCCATCCCCTCTGGAGGCGGCACCTCATGTCCATCAAAGCCTTGTCAATGGATGAGTGGGCGCGCACGCAGATCTACCGCGAGGCCGATATGACCCGGGCCGAGGAAACCGCAGGACATTTGGAGACCATTCGCAAGGGCCTGAGCGGGGATGCAGCCGAATGGAAGACTTATCTCGACGGCAAGCGCAGTCTGCTCATGGCGTTTGTATCGAAGCACGACAAATCGTTGCAGCAATACGTGCTGACGCTTCCGAAGGCCTACGATCCAAAGATCGCCCCCGGAAAGCAAAAGCCGCAACCGTTGTTCTTTGAACTTCACGGGGCCGGCAGTGATCACAAGCTTGGAAACACTGCCACGATTGTGTCCGCGACCGGTGCATTTTCTGGTTTGGGTTACGACCCGCGAAAACCCTACGCGCAAACCGCTCGAAAAGGGGTGCATATTGCGCCTTTCGGACGCGGCAATCTTGGCTACGCCGGTGTAGCCGAGATCGACGTCTGGGAAGCGTATGACGATGCCGTGCAGTATTTCAATATCGATGAGGATCGGAAGTACCTGTATGGATTCTCGATGGGTGGCAGCGGCACATGGCGACTCGGGACGCGTACGCCCGATCGCTGGGCGGCGATGGCGATTCTCGGCATGTCCCCGAAAAATCCAGAATGGGGACTCGTCAACAACATCGGATACGGCATTCCGGTATTCGCCTGGTCGGGTGAGTACGATGAGTTCGCTGCGCGCGATCACAAGGGGATGGTGAGCGACATGAAGGCTGCGAACGTGAATTTGATCTCGCGACAGGAGCCGAAGATTGGTCACAACTATTTACAAGAAGTTCAAAAGGAAACTTACGAGTGGCTTTTGACCCACAAGCGCAAGCGCCCCGAACGTTTCTCCTTTGTGGCGGACATGGACGAACATCGCGGGATCTGGGGAATCCAGATGACCCGTGCGTTGCACATCAGTGCGGTTCCTCACTTCACCTGCGAGATTAACGGCGGCCAGGTTGCCATCACCTCGCATGGAACGCCTGAATTGACAGTGGATCTTGGCGAAAAGGGGCTGAGGCTAAAGGGCAAGATTGGTTTAAAGCTTAACGGTCGAATGGTCTTCGAGGGATTCGTTGAAAAGCAGAAGAAGCCGCTCGTCCTGAAGATTGACGACCAGGGTCGGTAGCGTTGGTATTGCGTTGCAACCCGCCCGATGATTGAATCCGAGCGCATGGCACCACATTATCAACCCTTGCGCTG
>JAYUPZ010000329.1:0-8023 GCA_043759805.1 Myxococcales bacterium
GTGAAATCAAGTCATACGTTTGTTGCTGGCGAAGGCAAGGCAACGATGGTGACTGTGGTCGGAATGGAAAAAGGCGGCGTTACCACCAGTATGGAAGACAAGCCCGCAGTCGAATTCAGAGTCAACCTTGTGGCGCCCGAACAGGGCAAGACAGCATCGAATTAAACCGAAACGAGTCTTCGGATGCACTCATCTCGAGCGGTATCGGTAATGGTTGGTTTGCGCAGAACGGTGGCGGCATCGTTACTGGTGTTGCCTACCCTTTGGGCGCCTGCGCTTTTCGCGGATGCGTTGACGGATTCAGCCGGAAAACTCTACGAACTTGAGGGTCGCATCAAGGCGCTTGATACCGGATTTCGCGACGAGGCTGCGCCACCCGCGAAGGATCTGGCGCAACGTCGATTGGTTGACGCCGAAACGCTCATCGAACTGAAGAGCTACAGCGAAGCCGCAACGCTCCTTCTTGACATCGTCGAGAAGTATCCCGATACGCGTGTCTACGATGATGCCGTCGTGTTGCTCGGTGAAGCGATGTATCAGGAACGCGACATTCTCGCCGCCCGTCGATACTTCAAGATGGCGATTGATAAAAAGGGAAGCTCGCGCCGTCAACAGCAAGCGCTTGAGCGTTTGATCGAGATTGCGCTCAAGACCGACGATTACGAAGGCGTCGATGATTACCTTGACCGTTTGGCCGCAGTTCCAGCGGGTCAGCTTGAACCCTCCGTGCCCTATGTTCGCGGCAAGTACCAGTTCATGCGGGGTCGTTTTGACGAAGCGCTTGCCGCGTTCAACGTGATCGCCCCTTCGAATCCGTATTACCTCAAGGCTCGCTATTTCATCGGTACGACCTTCGTGCAGAATGGCGATCTCGCAGCAGCCGCGACGGCGTTCGACCTCGTCTTGAAAACACAGGCAGCCACCGATGGGGATCGCGAGATTCAAGATCTCGCACGGATGGCGATGGGTCGAATTCATTACGAACGATCTCAGTTCGCCGAGGCCAAGAACCTCTACGTTTCGATCGACAGGCGATCGCCACACTTCGGCGATGCACTGTTCGAGACAGCCTGGACTTCTATCAAGGCAAGTGATTTCAAATCCGCCCATCGCGCCATCGACCTGATGCTGCTTGAGAATCCCGATACGCCCCGCGCGCCGGAAATGAAACTGTTGATGGGCAATCTCAGCTTGCGCATGCAGAGTTTCTTCGATGCGAGCGAGATTTTCACGCAGTCGCGCGATCAGTTCGAGCCCATTTTCGGCGAGCTGAAGGCCCGTCTCGATCAGGTTCGAGCCGATCCCAACTACGTTTCGACCTTGCTTGGCGCGTCTTTAGAGAAGTTCGACGTGTCCATTTTCGTTCCGGCAGCAGCAGCCAAATTCGTTGCGAATGACGCGGAGATTGAACGCGTTGTTGCGATCGCCGGTGAAGTTGGCGACATCCGCTCCGGCATCGCCGAGGCCGAGTCGCTGTTACAGCGGCTTGACAGAGCCGTCAACAGTGGGGGCAAGGTTGCGATTTTTGCTGACCTCGCTGAAAAGCGCGAGGCCTCTTCGGAAGTGCTGAATCAGGCGCTTGACATCCGCAGGAAACTGGCCGCCACCGCTCGTAAGCTCGCCGAGCCGCATCTGTCGGCTGAAGACAAAAACGCACTGAGTGTCCATTCCGCGGAACGTCAACGCCTGGAGGAAGGGCTCAAGGATCTGCCGATGACGGCGGAGGGTCTGCGCGAGCGGGACAAGGGAGCCAAGGGCGAACTGCAGGGACTCGAAGGTCAAATTTCTGAAATCAACGTTCTTATCCAGAATCTCGAAGCCGAGCTTGTCGCGATTGAACAATACGACCGGAGCCAAAGACTTTCCGGCGAGACAATGGCGATTTCCGCTGACGAGCTGCTCGCCCAGTCTCAACAGCTGCGGGAATTGATTGAAGATCTACGCCGACAAAATGATGATTTGCGCCTGCAGGTTGCCGACTCGGTCCGACAGAATACGGCCGCCGGGCAGGCTGGAGAAGGCGAGCGATCAGCTGTGAAGCGCCTGTCCCAGATTATCGCTCAGGAATATGAGATCCTTCGCAAGGCACGTTCCGCGATGTCTGCCGATCATGGTCGCCAGTTTGACGCTCTTGCAGGCGTCCTCGAAAAAGCCGATGGCGTGCAGACTCAGGTTGCGGCTTTCGATGCGCGCGTCGATGCCTCCGCTGAAAGCCGACTCACGAAAATTCGGGAAACCATCGAGTCCGAGCGCACCAACTTGAAGATCGCGGCAGAACAGTTGGCGGCACTCACCAATGAATCCAAGGGTGTTGGCGGAGGGCTCGCACAGACCTTGCTCGGCCGTGTAACGGATCGCTTTTACGACCTTGTGGTGCAGTCCGACGTCGGCATTATCGACGTTGCCTGGGGTCTGAAGGACGAAAAAACTCAGAACCTCAACAAGCTCGTGACGCAACAAAAGAACGAGATGCAAACTTTGGATGAGGACTTCCGTCTGATCCTCGACGGAGAGGACCAATGAAAATGGTTCGCTCCCGGATCGTGGGTTGGGGCTTCGGTGCGACACTTTGCCTGTCTTTATTGCCCGTTTCCTTTGCTGCTCGTCCCACGCCACCCGATCCGGGAATGGTTGAGGAAATGGCACAGGATGCGGCTCGCTTTGCCGAAGCCGCTGCAAGTTATCGTCGCGCAGCGGGCGAGGTGATGAAGCAAACGTACAAGCGCCGGATGGATGACATTCGCGAAAAGTACGAGCCTCAGATTGAGGCGAACGAGAAAAGCGAAAAGGCAAGGCGACTCGATGCGATCGCCATGTTTGAGGCTTTCCTTCGGAAGTATCCGACGGATCGGCGCTGGACCCCAGACGCGATGTTTCGGTTGGCCGAGCTTTACTACGAAAAGTCCGCTGAAGAGTTCCTCGTTGCACAAGAGGCATATCAGAAGGCGCTCGACGGTCCAATTCCGCCCGCTGAAGCCTCGCCAATCCCGGACTACACAGCGACGATCAACCTTTACCGACGTTTGGTCGGGGAGTTTCCGAACTATCGATTCCTCGATGCCGCGCTGTATTTGCTCGGCTTTGCCCACGGCGAAATGGTTCAGGAACCACAGGCTAAACAAGCATTGCTTGCGCTGACCTGTGCCAACCGCTACCGGGCGCTCGAAGAAGCGCCACCCGCGAAAGTCAGCGCTCCCGCCGGCATCATCCCCGTCGGCGATGGTTTGCAGCGCAAATTGCGGGACATTTACGACGGTTGCGAGCCGGCCAAGGGAGATTCTCGCTTCCTCGCCGAGGCGTGGACCCGCGTTGGTGAAATGCACTTCGACAACGCCGAGCTCGAGGAGGCCATCAGCGCTTACAGCAAGGTGCTCGCATTCAAGGAGTCTTCTTACTACGACAAGGCTCTGTACAAGCTCGCCTGGTCCTATTATCGCGACAACCGCTTCCCCGAAGCCATCGCCGAATTTGATCGCCTCGTTAAATGGGCCGACGATCGCAAGGCGATGGGCGACAAGTTTGGGTCGGATCTGCGCCCCGAAGCAATTCAGTATCTCGCGATCAGCTTTTCTGAACCTGACTGGGACGGTGATACGGTTCCGGATCCCGACACGGGTCTTGTTCGGGCTCGAAAATTCTACGACGGTCGCGAGGCAGAGCCCCACGTCCGCGAGGTTTTCCAAAAGCTCGGTGATATCTATTTCGATACGACGAAATTCGTCGAAGCCGTCGAGATCTACAAAGAACTTCTTGCGCGCTGGCCGCTCAATCCCGATGCGCCGCTTGTTCAGGAAAAAATCGTCGGAGCCTTTGAACGCGAACGCAACATGATTGCCGCCGCGAAAGAGCGCGAGGCGCTCGGCCGTAACTACACAAAGGGCACCGAGTGGTACGAGGCCAACAAGACCAACGCAGAAGCCATCGCGGTTGCTGAACAACTTTCAGAGGACGCCTTGCTTGCCGCGGCAACCGGTGTCCACGCGGCCGCACAAGCTTGCAAAGCGAGGGTAGACGCCGGTCAGGCCACCATCGATCAGTGCAAAGAGATGTATGCGACGGCTGCGGACTTGTACGAGAAATACCTCGCTGCCTACCCTGGATCAAAGCGTGCCTACGAATTCGCGGCGTTCTACGCCGACGCTCTTTACTACTCGGGTCAAATCGACAAGGCCATTGTCGCCTACACCGCAGTTCGAGACTCCGAACTCGACAACAAGTATCAGGAAGATTCGGCCTTCCGCGTCATCAAGGCGTACGAAGACATCATTGAGAATATGAAAAAGGCCGGTCAATTGACCGAGCCGCCGATTCCGGATGAAACCAATACCAAGCCGCCCGTGCAGCCCCTTCCAATGCCGGACATCGTTGCGCGATACCTCGCAGCGGTCGACTGGTACACCTCGAATCTCGAGACTGAAAAGAACGATGATCTGCGCTACGCCACGGCCGTCACACACCTGCGGTATCGCAACTGGCCCGAGGCCCGTGGCCGTCTCGGTGAGATCACCAAACTCTTCTGTGGCAAGAGCGAATTGGGATTCAAAGCGTACGACGCCATCTTGAAGACCTACTTTATCGACTACGGGGTCGACGACGAGAAAGAAAAAGACTGTGCACTGGGTCGGTTGCTGAAGATCTCTGTGGAGTTTGAGGACTCCGCTTGCGGCAAGGCTCAGGGGGCAGACAAGTACCTCTCGCGCATTCGGCAGATCCGCAACTCGGTCAAGTCGCGGGTAATTACCGACACCGTCAAGCTGGCCATCGAAAACGAGGACAAGGGCACCGACAAGTCGCTTGCCAAGTGTTCCGAAGGTGGCGGTATTGAGATGGTTACAGCCGGCACCAAGACCAAGTCGACCGCCGTCGCCGGCGCCGGTCCGGCCGAAATCGACGTGGGACTCGCGCTTGATCTCATCGACCTCGTCGATCAGAACCCCAAGGACGAAGACGCTGGAACCAATCTAAATAACGCTTGCGTCATCTACGAGCGCCTGTACCAGTTCGGCGAGGCGACCCGTTGCTACGAGCGCCTCTTCAAGAATTATCCCAACGATCCGCTTGCGCGCGATGCCGTTTGGAACGCAGCCCGAAACCATCACCGGTTCTTCTCGTTTGAGGAGGCGGTCAAGCTGTACACGCAGGTGGCGCAGGATCAGAAGTTTGCGGATTTCGAGCACCGCAAGGATGCACTCGGAATCGCCGCGCAGTTGCTTGACAACGATCAGCAGTACAAGCGGGCAGCCGACATGTACTTGCGGTTCTCTCAGGTGGCGGACAAACCCGAAGATGCGGCTCAGTCCTATTCATTCTCCTGTCGTGCGCTCGGAAAATCCGGCGACGTGGCGGCACAAAGCCGATGTCTGCGAAGTTTCATCAAACAGTACGATTCGGCTCCGGCCGCTGCGGAGTTCGTGGTTGAAGGTTATTTGCAACTCGCTGCCATCGCCGAAAAGAGTGGCGACGCCAATGCAACGCTGAACGCGTACAAAAAAGTTCGCGACGAATTCGTGACTCGCAAACTGAAGGCCGCCACGCCAGCCGCTGCAGCCGCTGCAAAGGCCGAGTACTTGATGCTCGAGGAGAAATTTCAGGCCTTCAAGCGCAAGAAGCTGTCGTTCTCGAACCCGAAGAAGATCCAGGCGGTATTCGAGGCGATGACCACCGAGGCCAAATCCTTGCGCGACGAATACGCCAAGATCTGGGAATACAAGGACGCCAACTACACCCTGGCTTCGTTCCTGCGCCGTGGTGATATTTTTTACGAGTTCGCACTGAAGCTAACCTTCAACGCAGAGAATCCACCCGACGAAATCAAGAAGCTGGAGAAGCAGGTTTGTCGGGCCAATCCGGATGATTGCGGGATGGTTGAAGGCCAGTACAAAGACGGGATTTTCGAGTACATCACCCCGATCGAAAACGAAGCCAAAGATCAGTGGAAGAGCACCCTCGATCGTGCGGCGCAGTTGGGTGTGACGAATAACTACGTCAAGAAGGCACGCGAAAACCTGTCGAAGTACCTTCCTGCAGAGTTTCCCTTCGTCAAAGACGAGCGCATTGGATTGGAGTTGCCGTAATGAAAAACGCCAAGCCACTTTCCCGCGCTTCGTCGACGAAGAGATTGATTGGTGCGCGCTGGTTTGCAATCGCGCTTGGCCTCGGCCAGGTGGCCTTTGCCTTCAGTCCCGCGGTTGCCCAACAGGCCTCACCTCGAAAGCGTCGTGAACCACCGCCGGCGGTGATCCCAGCCGCCGAACTCGCACAGGCCGAAAAAGAGTTTCAGGCTGGCCGATTCGCTGAGGCCATCGTGGCTGCGAAGGCAGCTCTGAACAAAAACGAACGCTACACCCCCGCCATGCTGGTCATGGCGAAGTCGTTCTTCAAACTCAAGAAGTACGAGTGGGTTCGCACGATCTTCGAGACGATGCAGAAGAACAAAGCCTCGGCAAACGAAGAGGCCGAGGTTTATCAACTACTCGCCTTCATGGAGATCGAAAAAGAGAGCTTTCCGGCTGCCATTGAGTTCTTGCGTAAGAGTGCGGCCGCCCGCGGTGACAATGCCGCCGTTTGGAACAACCTTGGGGCGATGTTCCTGACGGCCAAAAATTTTCGCGAAGCCGTACCCGCACTTGAAAAGGCGAGCCAGCTACAACCATCCTTCTCCAAGGCTTTTTTGAACCTGGGTTCGGCTTATCGCGGGGTGAAGGAATATGCGCGCGCAGAAACGGCCTACAATCGCGCACTGCAGCTTTTTCCGAACTACGCTGACGCAGTGTTTAATCTCGGAATTTTGTACCTTGATGCGGACAAGATCGAGAATCTGGATTTGATCGCGCAGCAAAATAAAGCGATTTCGTTTTTGCAGCGTTACAAGCAAATGATGGCTTCCCGAATCGCCAAGGACGATCTCGCCGATACCTACATCGCCGAGGCTACCGACAAGATCGACAAGGAACAAAAGCGCATTGAACGCGAACAGAAGCGGATCGAGCGCGAAGCAAAGCGTGGTGCTGCCAAACCGGCTGAAGGTACGGCGAAACCTGCCGAAGGAGCTGCCAAATGAAAACGCTGATTAAAACGCTGACGACAGCGATGATGTTGGTCGGTTTTATTGTCCCAACGGTGACATTGGCTCAGGAAAAGCCTGCGGAGCCTGCCCCGGCCAAAGAGGGTGGCGAGCCCCCCAAGGTGCGGATTGAACGCGGCGCCGGCGGCAAAAAAGTTTACCGAATCGAGGCCGAGATCCGCATTGAGGGCAAGATTCAAAAACCCGAGGCGTTTTACGTCCTACAGAAGTCCGGGATCAACTACGACTGGCAAGAGTTGAAGCAAGACTTCTTGCCTAAGATTGTCGAGAGCGTGAAGCGCAGTCCGTTCTGAGATTGATTTAGGGATTGATTAGAGGAAACAACATGGCCAAAGCGGAACCCAATAAATCGGCGGGAGCGAACCCGTCTCACGTTGCGAAGCCTCGCATCATGCGCATCGGCGTCATCCAGGGCGGCCGCATCGTTGAAGAAAAGCTGGTCCGAACGCGTGAGAACATCACGGTGGGCCAGTCGGCAAAGAACATGTTTGTTGTGCCCTCCGACGCGCTTCCGCGCACATGGATGCTTTTCGAGGTGACCCCAACGGGATACGTAGCACACTTTGCCGAGGGCATGGATGCGCGCATCGCCGTGGGCCAAGAGATCATTTCCTTTTCGCAGTTGAAGCAGACCGGTAAGGTAAAAAAGACCGGCAACGCGTACCTCTTGCCACTCGACGAACGCTCGCGCGGCAAGATCACAATCGGTGAGATGACGGTTCTCTTCCAATTCGTCACACCACCCCCACCACAGCCGAAACCCCAATTGCCCGCGTCTGTTCGCGGCTCTGTTGTGGGTAACCTCGATTGGTTTTTCACAACCATCGCTGCTGCGTCTTTCATCGTGCACTTCTCAATGGTTATCTATTTGCGCAGCGTCGATTGGCCGCGCAAGCCGGATATCGAAGAGATCCCGGATCGCTTCGTGGCCATGATGAA
>JAYUPZ010000330.1:0-1701 GCA_043759805.1 Myxococcales bacterium
ATTCAAAACGTTGTCGGCTGTTTCCTGCGGAGTGGAAGGTTCGATTTCCGCTCGTTCGCTTCGTGATTCCTCATCAGAGATCAGCGCCAGGCAGGTTGCCGTACGGTTGGGATCTGCAACCGAAACGTAGAACCCCGTGTTGGTTGTGGCCCAATCCGGACCCGTGTTCTTGCTGAAAAGATCAAGGAATGCAGCAGACAACAAACGTTGCAGGCGAACCTGACCTTCGAACCCGTGGGTTCCCGGGACGGCATGAACCGTGACCGGTTGACCACCCGGTTCCTCAGGCGTGAACACCTTGAACCGATCCAGTTGCGAAGGCAACGCCAGTCCCGCACGAATTGCAGCACAACCCGAGTCCGCATCAAGGCTGAGTGATGTGACCATACCCATGCCGGATATCACAATGCTGGATTGTTCTCGACGCATCTCAGGTCACCGATTTACCGAGATAGGACCAGGCCCCCATCGGCGCCGAAGGTGTTGCGCCGGCGATCATCGCCAGTGCGGCGTGTTGTTGTCGTATTGGCGCGTCCGGCTGATGCAGCGTGTGGAGCCCGTGGCGAATGCAAAGCTCGTCCCCGAGTAAGAGCCGAAGCGAGGGGGGAAATGCATTGTTCAGCAGCGCCCGTGCTGCGGTTTGTGCCGTGGCAGGTTGGCCCAATTGGTAACGCACGTTCGGTTGGAACCGGGTTGCGTTCTCGGACCACCATGCGCGCCACTGCTCGGGATCGCGGGAAAGTCTGACCTTTGTGACGGGCGAGCCAGGCGGTTCTGCGACCTCCGGATCGCGCTCAATCTCTCCGTCGGCGTCCGGAGGCGGCGAGGGGTCGGGCTCGGGATCATCGTTCGGGAGATCCGCGACAGCAACCGTTTCGGCGAGGTCTGCACCGGTCAGCAAGGTCAATGCGGCGGCAGCGGCGGCACCGTGGGCATCATTGGGCAACGCTTCAATCAAGATCGGAATGGCGCGCATATCGCCGAACAGGCCCATCGCCGTGAATCCATCGGCCGTCGGGTTGCTTGTCAGCATTTTTTCGATCGTTGGCCAGATCGAGGGGCCGCCGCAAAGTGCAGCTGCGGTGACAAACCAGGGTTCTTGTTCGAGATTGCCTTGGATTCTCCGCGTGACGTTGAGTGTGCCCAATCGCAATACGGATATCGCCGCGGCTGCCGCAACGTTTGGCAGCCCCGTTTCAATGTGCCCTGAAAGCAAACCAAGTTCAGACTCGGTACGAGAGCGGCCGATGGTCCACGCCCCCAGTTGAACATGTCGACCCTGTTGAAACGTCATAAGGGCGTTGGACCCCAAGGGTAGACCGCGATAGCCGAGGCTTTGCAACCACAGGAACTCGAGTGCGCCGTTGGGAACGTGTCGCTGCAGAACCGTGTCATCGAACCATCCCGCGGGGGCGTCCCAGTGGATCGCATCGGTGAACGCTTTCCAGATGATCGCGTCTTCGGCATCCAGGGTTGCTGCCAGTTTCAGACACGCGTCCAGACGGTCGTGGCGACACCAGAGTCGAACGAGCGTATGCAAGTTACCCGGATCTTCGGCTGCAACGCCTTCGCAGAATGCGAGAGCCGCGTCTTCACCGATGACGAGCCCATCCAAATGGGCCTCAATTCGCTCGTCAAGTTGTCCGAGATCTGCCAACGAAACCTCGGGATCGCCCAGATACTCCGAGCGCAGCGCGTACA
>JAYUPZ010000331.1:0-3827 GCA_043759805.1 Myxococcales bacterium
CGGGCGAGTTGGCCGAACATTCGGCCTGGAAACTCATCGAGGCATTTGCAGATCTTCTGAAGGACGCTGGCAAGACTGCAAAGGTCCACAACGTCGTCATGGATCGGATGTCCGTTGCCGATCGCATCAACGAGTTGGTTGATCGTCTGGACAGCCAGGACGGCAGCTTTCGCTTTGACAGCGTCGTCGATCTTTCGTTACCCGAGAATGAACTCCGACACCAGCTGGTCGTGACCTTGCTAGCCATTCTGGAGATGGCCCGGTTGCGCATCATTCGCGTGCTACGAGACGAAGCGTCGGGGACTTTTTTCATTGCACGATCCGCCTCCGTGGCCGATCGGCGTTCGGTGACAGCTCGAGAGGAAGACCATGGGAAACTCCAAGGACAAGAAGCGCAAAGAGAAGAACCGCCAGAAGAACAAGCCGTTGCAAGCAACGCCGTCTACGCGCGAGACGACGGAGATGACGGAAGCCTCGACGGTGTCGGAATCGAAGGACTTGGACTTGAAGAGCTTGGACTCGACGATCTCCCAGACGACGATGAGCCCGCAGGATTCGGAGCCGATGCCGATCTCCGAGGCGAAGTTGAAGGCGAATCCGGAATCGGCGTCTCCGCCCAAGAAGAAATCATCGCGCCAGAAGAAGGAAGCGACGGAGCCAGCGTCAGCGGAAGTGACGACGGAGCAAGCGTCAGCGGATCCGACACTGGAAGCGACGACGGAAGCGACGGAGCCAGTGTCAGCGGAAGCGACGACGGAGTCGTCGACAGCGGAAGCGACGACGGAGTCGTCGATGGAGACATCGCCAAGCCTGAAGGGCAAGAAGAACCGAAGCAAGAAGGCGAAGACGTCTGAGGTTGCGGTTGAAGACACGGAGGTAGCCGGCGACGGTGCGGTTTCCGAGATCGACGCACCGTCAGAGACGATGGCGTCTGACGACACGGTTGTGATGGAAGTGGCCATCCCGGAAGAAAGCGCGGGGGTGCAGGCCGAGGGTGCAGACGCGATGCCGTCCGAGCAACTTGAGCTCGTCATCGAGAGCTTGCTCTTTGCTTCGGACAAGCCCCTGAGTCCGGGTGATTGTCGACGCATCATCGGCGGCCGCTCAGACAAACCGATTGCCGCCGCGCTCGAAAGTTTGCGCATCCGTCGTGAAGACACGGGTATTCAACTCATCGAAACCGCTGCAGGTTGGCGCTTGCAAACCCATCCGGGCAACCACGAATGGGTCGGTCGTTTAATGACGGGGCGAGCGATGCGTTTGTCGCGGGCCTTGATGGAGACGCTTGCCATTGTCGCGTACCGGCAGCCGATCACCCGCCCCGAGATAGACGACATCCGCGGCGTGGATTGCGGCCCGGTTTTGAAAACGCTGCTGGATCGCAGCCTCGTGCGCGTCCTTGGCAAGGCAGAAGATGTTGGGCGTCCCATTCTGTACGGTACGACGCCTGACTTTTTGCGCATCTTCAACATCAAGGAACTTGCCGAACTTCCCACGCTGCGGGATTTCCACGAGCTGGGCGAAGAAGAGCAAGCCAAGGTGGATTCGACGCATCCGGATGGTACGCCTGAGCAGCAAGTGGAAGCCGCTGGCCCCGTCAAGGCGTTCGCTTTCGACGCTGTACAGGCAGGTGAAGAAAACGACGAGCTCCTCGAGGAGATCGACGATGCGACCGCGGCGGCGGCTCGCGCGGTGACGGAATTTGAAGAGGCAACCGCGAATCCAAATGCGGCGGCCTCCTCCTCGACCGATTCCTGAACTGTAACACACACCATGGCCACCACGTCTTCATCGGTGCAGGTCATCACGGAAACGCCCGCGAATGTCCGCGAACTCGACGCGCAGGTGCAGGCCCTTCGCACGCGGTTCCCGCGCGCCATTATTGATCGTTACCTCGACAAGGTGCCGGTTGTCGGAGAACGGGTGCTGGTTGCGCCGGGGGCAACCCTCGTAGGTGAAGTCATCCTCGGCGACGATGTGTCGATCTGGTACGGCGCGATATTGCGGGGCGACTTGGCGCCGGTTCGCGTGGGCGCACGCTCAAACGTTCAGGACGGAAGCGTATTACACGTTGGCGATCTCAGCCCCTGTCAGGTGGATGAGGACGTCGTGATAGGTCACCGCGTCATGTTGCATGGCTGCCGCGTCGAGCGGGGATGCCTGATTGGGATGCAGTCAACCGTTCTCGACGACACTGTTGTGGGCCACGGCTCGGTGGTAGGCGCGGGGGCCGTGGTGACGCAGCGATCGGTCATCCCGCCACGGAGCATGGTTCTCGGAATGCCAGCCAAGGTGGTCCGAACGCTTTTGGCCGAGGATGAGGCCTTTGCGGTGGCGATTGCGGCGAAGTACACGCGTCTCAAGGAAAACTACCTGCGCGACGCACTTTCCGGAGGGTAAACCGTCGCGTCCTTGCCAAGCTGAGGGTGGACGCCCATATTCGCCACTTCCCATGGTTCGTATACAAAAACTGCTTTCGCAATCCGGTATGGCTTCACGTCGAGAGGCCGAGCGCCTCATCACCGAGGGCGAAGTCACCGTTGATGGTGTGATCGTGACCGATCCGAGCATTCAGGTGGATCCCGATCGCGTTCGTGTTGCGCTACGCGGCGTCCGCGTGACGGGCGATACGCCCAACTACAGAATCTTGCTCAAACCGAGGGCCTGTCTGTCCACCGTCTCGGCACCGAAGGTCGCCGCAGAAGGCGAACCGGCTGCCAAGCGCCGCCCCAGCGTTCGCCGTTATATTTCGGATGCAGAGTTGCCGTGGAAAGTTGTGGGACCGCTCGACTTTCCCAGCGAAGGTGTGTTGCTTTTGACGACGGATGGCGATTTGGCCGAGCGCCTATCGCGCGCAAAAAACCGTTTGCCCATGACCTACCACCTGAAATTTCAGGGTGTGGTTGGTGACGCCGAATTAGCGCGCATCTTGCGCGGATGGCGATTTGAAGATCTCACGGTACAACCCACCGCTGCGGTGTCCCTCGCGTCCACCGGCAAGAACACCTGGGTCGAGATCGAAGTGCCCGAAATGCGCCCGCGCGCTCTCTATCTCATCGGCGACATCTTGCGCCGCCACGTTCTCAAAATCTCGCGCGTGAAGTTCGCGGGTATTTCCTTTGAAGGACTGAAGATGGGCGAGCACCGCGATTTGCACAATCGCGAAATCACCATGCTGCAGGCTGCCGGCAGCGCACCAGTTCCAAAAACCATTCGGGAAACGCAGGATAGAACCCGCCCGAACGCGAGACCCCGGCCGACAGGAAACCGAGCGCCGACAGGTAGTCGAGCGCCATCGGGCAATCGACCGCCATCAGGCACCCGAGCGCCCGCGGGTAATCGACCGCCAGGAGGTAATCGACCGCCGGTAGGCAATCGAGCATCGACAGGAAACCGAGCGACGGCAGGAAATCGAGCGACGGCAGGGGACCGAGAGCCGATACGCAGTCGACCGCCAATAGGCGATCGAACACCAGCAGGTAATCGCGCGCCGGTAGGAAATCGACCGCCAGTTGGCAATCGCCGACCGCCAGCAGGCGATCGACCACCAGCAGGTAATCGCGCGCCGGTAGGAAATCGACCGCCGGTTGGCAATCGCCGACCACCAGCAGGCAATCGACCGCCAGCGGGCAACCGCGCGCCCGCAGGCGATCGCAAACCAACAGGCGACAGAGCCCGTGCAGGAAATCGACCAAAACCGGGTGGCTCTCGCGGTCCATCGAAGCGACCGCGAAGCGCACCGAAGCGATCAGGCCGGTAGTACGCTTGTGCAATACTTGCAGCGTTTGGCTGCGAGTGGCACAGCCTCAACGCACTCGGGGCAATTT
>JAYUPZ010000332.1:0-17386 GCA_043759805.1 Myxococcales bacterium
CCCGCCTGTGCAGCGGCAGCGGCAAAATCAAATTCAAGCGCGTCGGCGTTTACTACGTCGACATTGCCGACGCCAGCCTCCGAAAGAACCGTTTGCAAGATTGGCACGAGCGTGCGGTCGGCGTCAACGGCCGTAACACGTTTTGCCACTGCAGCGAGACCAAAGGTGATGGCGCCCAGGCCTGGCCCAATCTCGACAACCGAAGTTGCAGCGTCCAGACGTGCGAGCTTCACGATCCGCTCGATGATATTGTCGTCGATGAGAAAGTTTTGACCGAGCGCCTTGCGCGGCGCGATCCCGAACCGCGAAAGCAGCGCCCGTGCCCGTGGGGTTGCGATGACCTCGCTCATGTCGAGGCCCGCGCGATCGGAAGTCCGGGATCCACGGTCAAAGCCAGCAAATCGGCCCGCGTCGGAATTCGTTTCTGCAACAACGCCGCGCCTTCGGCTGCGATCATCGCGGCGTTGTCTGTGCAATAAGCGACGCGCGGAATGTAAAGCGTGAAACCATCGGCCTCTGCAGCAGTAGCAAGCGCCTGTCTCAACCCCTGGTTCGCCGCAACACCGCCCGCGACCACCAGGTGGCGCAACCCTTGCCGTTCCAGCGCCTTGCGCGTCTTGCGCACGAGCACATCGACCACCGCCGCCTGGAAACTCGCGCACAGGTCAGCCAGGGCTTGAGCATCACCGGGCGGTTCTTTCTCAACCCGGGTCGCCACGGCGGTCTTCAAACCAGAAAACGAAAACTCAAGATCTTCGCGCCCCGGCAGCGCGCGCGGAAAGGCATGGGCCGTGGCGTTGCCTGTTGCCGCAAGCACGTCTATCTTGGCGCCCGCCGGATAACCAAGCCCCAGAAGCTTGCCCACCTTGTCATACGCTTCCCCTGCGGCATCGTCGCGGGTGGCACCCAGAGTCGTCAGCTCCCCGTGACCTTGCACCCGCAGTAAGGCGGTATGACCACCTGAAACCAGAAGCGCCAGATGAGGCCAGGGCGGAACCGCTGGCGGTTCCATCGAATCGTCGTACAAATGAACCGCCGCCAGGTGACCGGCCAGGTGGTTCACGCCCACAAGCGGCTTGCCCGTCGCATAGGCCAGTGCCCTTGCGGTTTCCACCCCGACCAGCAACGCACCCACCAGTCCCGGCCCGTGCGTGACGGCCAAACCATCCAGATGCTCAAAGGAAAGCCCCGCTTGTTGCAAGGCCGCCGTGAGGGTGGGTATGATCGTCTCAAGATGCGCACGTGACGCAACCTCGGGAACGACGCCGCCGTATTGCGCATGAATCGCAACCTGCGAGGCCACGAGATTCGACAGGATTCGCACGTGACCGCTCGTCGGATCCCGTTCCACAACGGCTGCGGCTGTTTCATCGCAGGACGATTCGATGCCGAGGACTCGCACCGTTACATGCCGTTGACGATGATGCGCAAATCGCGCGCGTACTTGCCAGTCGGCGCAAGTTCAAGGTACTTCGCATAAGCCGCCTTGGCCGCCGCCGCATCTCCCAGTTCTTGCTGCGCGCCCCCGATGAACACCCAGGCATCGGCCATGGTTGCGTCGGTGGCAACGGCCTTTTCCGCCCATTCGAGCGCCTTCTTCGTGTTGCCGCGCTCAAGCTCGGCGTGTGCCACATTCACCAGCGCCGCTGCAGCCTGTTCCGGCGCTACTGCGGCAAACGCAGCACAACTTTCAACGATGTCTCGATAGCGTTGCTTCTTGTACGCCTTCGCACAGGCCTCACCTAATGATTTGGGGTCGGCTGCGGGTGCTGTTTGCGCCGCGGGTGCCGCATGCGCTGCCTCGGCCGCGGGTGCTGTTGGCACCGCCGGCGCCGCTTGCGCTGCCTCGGCTGCGGATGCTGCCGGCGCCGCTTGCGCTGTCTCGGCTGGCGCAGTCACATTCGCCGCGGGTGCAGCCGCATTTTCTCCCTGTGTCGGTGGCGCCTCGGGCAAGTCCACCGCCGGCAGTTCCGCGCGTGGATCTGAAGCGGTCGGCGTGTGCGCGGCTTCTTCAGCAGGATCTTGCACTGTTTCTGCTGGTAAATGCGCTACAGGCAACGTGGGTGTACCCGCAGACAGGGCGTACCAAAGTACGGCGCCGACACCCAGCGCTCCACCGATCATCAGAGGCACCCGTTTCGATGAAGGTTGACCGAGCTCCTCAAGCATGTCGGCCTGGGTCATCGAATCCATGCTGTCCTTCGCGTACGAGGGTGCGGGTGTGCCGATCCGAGAGTCTTTCCTCGCGCCCTTTGTGGCGAGTTCACCCGTTTCACCGGGAACGGGATAGATGAGACTGGTTCCGCCCCGATCCCCTGACGCGGCCGGATCAGACACGGCGTCGTCTTCATCCTCGTCGTCTTCCCCCTCGTCATCCTCCTCGTCCTCGTCTTGGTCCTCGTCGTCTTCCGCTACTTTTTCAGCAGCCGGGACGGCGTCGACGTTTTGATCGAATGCTTCTTCTACCGCAGTGGCTACAACGGGTTCGACGACCGGCGTACCTGCATCGCTACCATCGAGCACTTTGGCCTTGTCGTCTGTACGCGCCTCGAGATGACTCTCAAGCCCCGCTGCGACCGCATTGCCCTCGCCCGTGTCGAAGGGCTCTCCGCCAAACGCGTGCGAATCTTGTTCCGGTGCCGGCTCCGGATCGCTTTCCAGACCTGCCGGTTCAGCAACGGTCGGCAGTTCGTCCGTCGAAGGCTGGAGCGAGTCCGGTACGGATCCCGACTGCTCCATTTGGCGCGCGAGTACCATGTACTCGACCGATGGTCCGGGTGTTCGATCGGCGTCGAGCGCATCAAGGCCATCACTTGTGCGTCCGGGATCATCCGAGCCCACGGCTGCAACCGTTTCGGCTTTGCGACCACTGTCACCCTTCGCCATAGGCGCGCTGAAGTACGTTTCCGTGATCTGCGCCGGTCCGGTGTCGTCCGGAACCGAGATTGTCCCGCTCATTGAACGGCGTTCATTCGATTCCCCTTCACCCTCGGGAAGACCAGCCATCGCGTCCGCGACCGCATCCATCCCGTAAGGAGACGTGTTGATGCGTGGTTTGCGAGACGCTGGGCCACCGAGATCAGGCGGCTCCATCGAGCCATCTGCATAAGGCGAGGTGGCGTATCCCGAAAGCGTTTCTTGGCCCGTCGTGCCCTCGGTGGGTTCGCCGGGAGAACTCAGCGTTCGCATCGGTCGAGTCGGCGTTCCCGAAGTCACAGGCACCGGTGTCGGTCGAAACTCCACGGGGGGTGTAAATTCGGCCGCCCACGGAGACTCTGCCAGCCACCGTTCGAGACGGCCCATTGAGCCGCGCACTTCCACCGGCAGGCGCTCGCCACTCGGTTCGTACACGACCTGGTCGTGATACAGATGCGCGATCGCGGCGGCAGCTTCGAGATCCGGAAAATCCGAGTCCTCGACCACTTGCATAAACGTGCGACGCCCGTCGAACAAACGCAGAATGCGGTTGACCTCGTCGGGAATGTCCGCGAGTCGCTCCGCCAGTACGTGGTAGTCGACCTCGAACACTGTATGCAGCGGTGGCAAAGCTTCGAGTAAATGCGTCCACTCATCCAGTCGCCGCATGCCCTCCATCAAAACAGCTTGCGCAGACAGATCGATGACATCGCGCCGACGCAACGGTTTGAACTCGACTTCAAACGTTCCGTCGTTCCACGAGAACAATCGATACACAGCGTCGACTCCCGTAAGGCGACCAGCCTCGGCATCGATCGTTCGACCCTCGCGAAAATAAATGGCGCCCCGATGGCCATCGCTATTGTGGATGTGGATGATCCCGGTCTTGCGATTCACCTCGATGGTCTGAACCAGATCGACCACGCCGATATCGGATAGCGCGCCGGTAAAGCGTGTGCGCGTGTCTCGGCTGGATTCAAGCGACTCACGTTGCTTGCGCTGCAACAGCATCCGCACCCGAGTTGTGATTTCTTTGATGTAAATGGGCTTGTTGAGATAGTCCTCAACCCCAAGCTCAAGTCCGCGAATCTTGTCTTCGATCGATTTCTTGCTCGAGACAAAAAGGAAGGGAATGCGCGCGTGCTCGGGCCGTTCTTTGATGCGGCGGCAAAACTCGAAACCGTCCATGCCCGGCAACTGCGTATCCGAAACGATGAGCTCGGGAACTGCTTCGGCCAATTGTTGCAACGCCTCTTCGGCCGTGGCCGACGTGATGACGTCAAAACCCGCCTTCTTGAGGCTGACCTCAAGGACCCGCTGACTTTTCGGATCGCCGTCGACCAGCAACAACTTGTGTTTGCTGACCGCTTCGCGCATATGCCCTGTTTCGTCTTCGCTCAAGATGATCGGGCTCTGCAACCCTTGGGGTTGGGATTGTGCGACAGACGGCGCGCAATGTCGACGGTCAGACTCCGAAACGCCTTCACTTCAGCGAAGTTCGGGAACGTGCCGGCCGAGGATCTCGTGCAGGGGTCGGAGCTCCGGTACCTGAACGATCGCGTCCCTGACGTATCGAAGCGAGAGCGGGATTGCGGCCAGAAAATTCGGCATCCCGCGTTTGCGATCAATGAAGACGAATCGGCCCGAGTCTTTCAGTTTGCGCTGAACGGTTTGTAGATTGAACAGATATGTAACCTCCGTTACATTTTTTGCCGTCATAACCGCAAAGGAAGACAACAACTCCTGCACCAATCCGTCGGACAGCGCCAAGTAGGAATCTCGAAGCAGAGCTACGAGGTCGTAAACGCTCGGGCCGAGAAGTGCGTCCTGAAAATCGATGACCGAAATCTGACGCTCGCCACCCCGAAGTACGACCATAAGATTGCGACTTTGAAAATCGCGATGCACCAAAACCGGTGGGCTGTCTGCGAGAGTCTTCGCGATCCAATCGAATTGCGATTCAACCGTCGCGCTCTCGGCTTCGCCAAGACGAATCCCCCTACCCTCTTCGAGCAACCATTCGCGAAAATGCGCCAATTCCCAGCGCAAAAGCGTGTAATCGAAACGTCGTCCGAAGGCCAAACATTCGGGATCCGGATGGTTGCTCCCCATCTTCTGAAGCCGCGCGATGAGCGACACTGCCTTCCGATACAGCGCCCGGATCTCCCGTTCACTTCGGCAACGCGACACTGCTGCTTCAAGCGTCTCGTCTCCGAGATCCTCCAGAGCGATGAACCCGTTGGCAACTTCGGCCCGATAAACTTTGGGGACGGGAAAACGCTGACCGCTCAGGTACCGATGCACATTCAGAAATGGCATCCGCGCGTCGGTTTCTTTTCTCGCATCCTCGGGCAGTTCCATAACCACACAGGATCTCGGCGTTCCTTCGGTGGCAACCCGGTGGTATCGGCGCGTGGAGAGCTGGGGAGGCATCGTGTCCACCCTGGATTCGGCACCGCCCGCGAAGGCGCGCACAAAACCAATCAACTGATCATGCAACTGCGCGTGCTCAAACATGGCTTTAGCGTTCATAATAGTCCCCTCCGTGTCTGCCGACCAAGTTTCCGATCATTCTGACGCCAACGCCTTTGCCGGACTTGTTGCCAGGGCGCGCCGGGGTTTGACCCTGGGGAAGCTTCCGATGCCCGACGCGCCAATCCTCAACCAACTTGAAACCTATTTCGAGTTGATGCTTGAGTGGAACAAGGCGGTCAACCTCACCGGCGCGAACTCGGTCAAAGCCTTGGTCCTGGAACATCTGCCCGATTCCCTGGCTCTGGCCGAAGTCCTTCCCGTCGACGCGAAGCTCATCGATGTTGGTTCGGGAGGTGGTCTTCCCGCAATCGCACTCAAGATACTGCGGCCAGACCTCACGCTCGCGCTGCTTGAACCGCGAGCCAAACGCGTCTCGTTTCTCCGAACGGCGCTGCGTGAAATTGGAATCTCAGCCACGGTGGTACCCGATCGGCTTTTGGATCCGCCACAGTCCTCGTTCCTGGGGCATTTCGACGCCGCCATCTCGAGGGCTACATTCGCGCCCGATCTTTGGCTGAACCTCGGTATCCCACTTGTTCGACCGGGTGGTTTGGTCATCGCGCTGATCTCGGATGACGAAATTCAGAGACAGAACGCTTCGACATCGTGGCGTTACGTGCTCGAGGACGGTCGAGAGCGACTCCTTCGGTTGGTTCAGCGTTCCGCGTGAATTTTTTGCTCGCCCGCACCGGGTTGTTCCACGTGGAACAATCCGGCCACTTCAACCGCAGTGTTCCACGTGAAACAAATCCTCTTCCTCAACCTGTGTTCCACGTGGAACATCAGCCCGGGAAACGGTGAGTCTGTTCGTTCACCGTAGCCACTCAGCACGAATTTGACACCGCCGCGCTTGCACACCTAGAAGTAGCGCGTGCCCTCAACGGTTTCATTTGACGAGCAACTTGAGGAGGAGCTCGAGAAGCTCCGCCTGGACGACCGTTTTCGCGTCTGCCCGCCTTTCAGCGGAACACCCGACGCGCCCGAACTCTACCATCGCGCTGTGCTCAACTTTTGTTCCAACGACTATTTGGGGCAGTCTCGACACCCAGCCTTGCTAGCGGCATCCCACGCGGCAATCCAACGCCATGGCTCGGGCGCTACGGCCAGTCGCCTCGTCTGCGGCGATCTCCCCCCTCACCGAACTCTGGAACAGGCCGTTGCGCGTTTGCTCGGTACCGAAGGCGCCCTCTCTTTTCCGAGCGGATACCAGGCCAATTTGGCGGCGATTACCGCGTTCGCTGGCCCCGATGATCTCATCGTGTCGGATGCTGCCAACCACGCGAGCCTCATCGACGGGTGCCGACTCTCACGCTCGAAGGTGAGCATTTTCCCGCACAGAGAGGTCGCGGCGGCCCGGTCTGCTCTGCAGCAACCCGGCACTTTCCGCCGTCGATTTCTGGTTACCGAATCCCTTTTCAGCATGGACGGCGATTTCACACCCCTCGCCAACTTGCGAGCGCTCGCGAACGAGACGAGCGCCGTGATGATTGTCGACGACGCCCACGCCATCGGGCTCTATGGGAGCCGCGGCGCTGGGCTCTGCGACGCCGCCTGCATCCGTCCAGAAATCTTGGTTGGCACCTTCGGCAAGGCCGTGGGCTCTGCCGGAGGTTTTGTAGCCGGTTCCCGGGCCGTGATTGAAACCCTTGTGAATCGAGGGAGAACCTTCATTTACACCACCGGGAGCCCACCCGGCGTCGCCGCTGCCAGTGCCGCCGGTATACAACTTCTGGCGGAAGAATTCGGTGAAGCCTCCCGAAAACGGTTGTTTCAGAACCTCGAACACTTCTGGGAAGGACTGGGGCGAGAGCAACCCGAAACCCTTTCGCCGATTATTCCCATCATCTTCAAAGACAACGGAGCCGCCATCAGCGCCAGTCGCCAATTGCTTGATGCCGGAATCTTCGTCCAGGCCATACGGCCCCCCACGGTCCCTTCGGGAACCTCGAGGCTTCGTCTCACCCTGTCCGCCGCTCACGATTCCGCGGCAATTGACACCCTAGTGTCACAGCTGAAACCTCTTTTATCCGGCATCGACTGGTAAATCTCAGCGCCCATTTGCCATTTCCAGGTATTGTTTTGCCCCGTGCCACCCCCGCGCCCTTCGGATCCGGATTTTCGCCACCTTTGGTCTCGGATTTCACCGGGTTCCGGATCGAACGTCAGCGACTTTTTGATTGCTGACCGCGCGTCCGGGGCGACAATTTTTGACGCCAATGGCCGAAGTTTTACCGATGCCGCCTCGTCATTCGGAGCCAACGTCCATGGTTATCGGTCCGCGTTAATTAACCAGGCCATAAAAAATCAGCTGCATCGCGTTGCTGATTCCAGCTTTACAAGCACCACAACGCTGGCACTCGCCGAACGCTTAGTGGCCATCGCGCCACCCGGACTCGAAAGGGTTCTATTCTGCGCTTCCGGCCAAGATTCAATTTCAAATGCCATCAATATTGCGAGGTATTATCAGAAAACACGCAACGAACCCCGACGTCAAAAACACCTGGTTTTCGACCCGATTCCGCCAAATTTCAATTCCGAAGACACCGGTCCGTCGACTCGACATACGGAAACGGGTAGAGTCGCCGTTAACCAGTTATCCATAGCTTGTTTTAACTCTATCTTCGATATGCACCGTGACGAACTCTGCGCCATTGTCATCGAACCGGGGGTCCACTGGAGAAGCGGTGTCCAACTTTGTCCCCCTGGACTTCTCTCAAACATCGCCCAGCGCTGTCGAGAGCAAGGCATCGTCCTGATTGCAGACGAAACCACCACGGGTTTCGGTCGAACCGGCCCCATGTTTGGTTGCGATACCGAGCGCGTAACACCCGACATTCTGTGTTGCGGAAACGCGCTCACCGGCGGCCATCTGCCGCTCGGAGCCACACTCGCCACCGAGGCAATTTTCGCGGCCGTTCGCGAGAAGGATAGCGACGTTGCACCCCTTGAAATCACCCATAGTGCAAATCCCGTCGCCTGCGCCGCTGCCATCGCCTCGCTCGAGATTTTCAATCGCGACAACGTCATCGCTGTTTTGCCAGCCAAAATTCAGCACCTTCAGCGGTCTCTTGAATCTTTCGTAGCACCGCTGTCTGCCGTATCCGCCATCCGCCAATGCGGCATGATGGTTGGAATTGAATTGCGTGAATGCCAATCCCTGGACGGGACCAACCACACCAACATGGGTGAGCGCGTCTGCACCATCGCGCGCGCGGAAGGCTTGATCCTCCATGCACGTTCATCAGTTGTCATCTTGATGCCCCCACTATCGATCGAACATCGTGAGATTGACCGATGGATCAATACCGTCGCGAGTTCCATTGCTCGAGCCATCCATTCGGAAACCGCCGCGCCCGTCCGGACCTTCAATTCCGTTCGTTCGCTCAGACCCGCACGTCGTCACGGCGTGATCCTTCTTGGAACGGACACCAACGTTGGCAAAACAACCGTCGGTCGCGCCATCCTTCGACTGGCTGCGCGAGCAGGACTTCCCGTTGTGCCCGTGAAGCCAACCGAAAGCGGATGCGATCCCACGCCCGTCGACGCCGAGGCCTTACGTCGCGCAAGCCAACTTGACCTTCCGCTCGAGCGAATCTGCCCGTTTCCCTTCGCCGCACCCGTTGCCCCCGCCATCGCCGCCGAAATGGTTGGTCAGACCCTCACTCTCGACCAACTCGTGACTGCCTGCAACAGCGCACGACCCCGGGTGAAACCACACCAACCCATCCTCGTTGAAACGGCAGGTGGACTACTCTCACCGCTAACTCCGACCGAAACCAATGTGGACCTGGCAGCAAAACTGGGACTGGCCATAATTCTTGTAGCCCGCAACGGTCTCGGCACAATCAATCACACCGCACTTGCGATTGGTGAATTGCGTCGACGTGGTTTGCCCATCGCGGCTTTGATTCTGGTCGACACCGATGGAAAATTAGCCCCTGATCGCGACTCCAACGCGCGCGCCATCACTCGACAAACAGGAATCGCACCCATCGGGGTTTTTCCCTTTGCCGAAAACGCACGCTCATCCGATGAGGACGACGAACTCGCCCTTTCACTGGAGAAAAACTGTGACATCCGTGCCATCTGGCGCGCTCTGGCGCCAGATTCGTAGCACGAATTGAAGACTACACGGCCGGCGCCACCGCTTGCCGTCGCGATTTCGGAAAGACCACCACGCGTCGATCCATGCCTTCGCCTTCAGATTCAGTGAACACGTCTGCATTGTCTGCGAGTGCGTTATGAACGATGCGCCGATCGGCAGGGTTCATCGGCTCCGCTGCAACGGGTCGACCCGACCGCATCGCCTTGTCAGCCAGCTTGCGAGCAAGATCCGTCAACGAGTCCTCACGACGGCCACGGTATCCTTCGGCATCCACCACAACGGCCGGACCCGTATTCGTGTTCCGAGAAGAGATTCGGTTCACCAGATACTGAAGGGCGTCCAGCGTTGCGCCCTTTTTCCCGATGATGAGTCCTGACTCCGTACCGTGGGCATCCAGTATTACGCGCGTACCATCGTCAAAGGCACTCACCTCGGCCTCGATTCCCATCTTCTCAAGGATATCGCGCAAAACTTTGCCCGCTTCTTCGCGGCGCTTACCCAGATCGTTCACTTCAGCGTCCATTCGTTCTCCTTCTTTTCTACAAAATCCTGCGCGACCTATAAGTTGAAGGTCGTCATCGGTTTGGGCAACGCCGGCGCATCTTCAGCGATGCGATCGGTTGCGGGATCGATGTAGCTCAAACCTACCTTCGGCGGCGCGTCTTGTTCCATCACGTCGAGTGGTTCAACCTTGCGACGAACCACGCCGGTCTTTGGCGGTACACCTGAAGGTTTCTTCAGTCGCGGCGCCGACAACGACGGCCGCTTCGCAGGCGTTTCGGTCTTCTTCGCGACGACAGGTACAGCGGTGCTCGGAGGGTCGCTCGACACTTCCGCCTTGTTGGAACTGCCTTTGGATGCACCGGCGTCCTTGTTGCCCGCCTTCTCCCCGCCCTTTGCCGGTTTTTGCGCCACGTTTGTCCTTCGAAGTCGATCCGGACACAGCCCGGGGTGCACGACGTTAGTGGTGCGCTCGCGACCTGTCAACCAGTCAGTCGCATCCTCTCTTGCCGCGTCATCGTTGCACCTGTTACCCTCTGAGTCGCTCCGGAAAACAACCATGACCATTCAAACGCGTTTGAGCCCAGCCGACCCCGCCCAGGTTTTGAAGCTCTCGGTGGATCTCGTCGCCATAGCCACGGCATCGGACCCAACCGACACCAAGGTCGGCCTTGATCCCCTGCTGGCCGCTTTCGACGTTGCACTTGCAGGTCAGCTCCGTACCAGTCTTCGAGACGAACGCTTCCAGGGCAAAACGGGACAAAGCGTCACCATCACCACGATGGGCAAGGTCGGACCGCGCCGGATTCTACTGATTGGCGTTGGCGCCGAACCCGACAGCGACCATGCCGCTCGCGCCCTGCGTTTCGCTGGCACTGCGGGTCGCCTTGCCATTCGATGCTCTGCAAAAAGCTTGGCGCTCGCTTTTCCGGGCATCGCGAACCCTTCCGGCCTCATTGGCCCTCTCACCGAGGGTGTCTTGCTTGGCACTTACGCTTTCGATCGCTACTTCCACAAGGACGAACGCATCCCCTCGTTCTTGGCGGATATTCAGCTTTGCATCGACGCCGACCCGGCAACGGCAGCGGCAACCTTCGTCCAGGCACAAAACACCGCTCATGCTGTGGCTTTTGCACGCGACATGGTCAACGAACCCGCCGAGCTCATGACGCCGACCCGCATGGCCGAAATCGCATCGGAAATCGCTCAGCTCGGATCCATGCAAATCGAAGTGCTTGACCGGGATGCCTGCGAAAAACAGGGCATGGGACTTTTCCTCGCTGTCGCTCGTGGCAGCGTACAGCCGCCCAAATTCATCCACATCACGTACAAGCATCCTGCCGCAAAGAAACGAATTGTTCTGGTCGGCAAGGGTGTTACATTTGACTCCGGCGGCCATTCTCTCAAACCGAGTGACGGTATGCTCGACATGAAAACCGACATGGCTGGCGCGGCCGCGGTAATTTCTTCCATGCAGGCCATCGCTTTGGAGAAGCTTCAGCTGGAAGTTCACGCAATCGCAGCTTGTACAGAAAACATGTTGTCCGGATCTGCCTACCGTCTTGGCGATATCTTTCGATCGCGGGCCGGAAAAACAGTCGAAATTAACAACACCGACGCCGAAGGTCGTTTGACTCTTGCGGATGCGTTGTCTTTCGGTCTCGATCTCAAACCCGATCAGATCTTCGATTTCGCGACCCTTACTGGCGCCATCGTCGTTGCGCTCGGGAACCAAACTGCCGGCGTGATGACCAATGCCGACGATTTGCGAAACAGCTTCCTCGCTGCGGCCCACGCAACCGGCGAGCCCATGTGGCCGATGCCGCTTCCACCCCGACTGCGCGAACAGCTCAAGTCTGAGGTCGCAGATATGAAAAACACCGGCGAACGATGGGGCGGCGCACTCACGGCCGGGCTCTTTCTCAAGGAATTCGTCGGTGATACGCCCTGGGTTCACGTCGACCTTGCCGGTCCGTCTCGGGCTGACAAAGACTTCGGCCACATCAGTCGTGGCGGCTCCGGATTCGCTGTCGCCACAATTCTTAACTATCTTAGGGGCCTCTCTGTCTAAAATTATTGTTTGCTACCTCACAAATTTTTTTAAAACGGCCCGTTTCAACTGGATTGTTCAAAAAAATCAACACAATCGAAGCTTTTTACCCCTTGACGGGGAGTCGATAACTTGATTTTTTAAGGTTGCCATAGTTGCACCCTTGTGGTAAATTCCGCGCACCTCAAATTTTGAGGTTGGCAACCTACTCAGGAGTCCTTGCTCTATGGAACCGAACTTTTCCGTGGGCGATCTAGCGGTTTACCCTGCTCACGGCGTCGCCGAGATCGTTGGTATCGAAACCCGAGAGATCTCCTCTAGCAAGCAGACTTTCTACATCCTGAAGATTCTCGACAACGGGATGAAAATCATGATTCCTACGCGCAACGCCAGCGCGGTGGGTTTGCGCGAGTTGATCCGAGCTGACGAGGTCGACGAGGTTTTCGAGATCTTGAAGAGCCGGGAAGTCGCTGTCGAAGGACAAACCTGGAATCGCCGATATCGCGAGTACATGGAGAAGATCAAGACGGGATCGGTCTTCGAGATCGCAGAGGTTCTCCGTGATCTTCAACGCTTGAAGAGCGACAAGGAACTTTCCTTCGGTGAGCGCAAGATGCTCGACACCGCCCGCACGCTTCTCGTCAAAGAGATCGCGGTCGCGACCAAGAGCAAAGAAGGCAAGATAGAGGAACGTCTCGACAGCATCTTCTCCTGCTAAAAAGGGGCTGTCGAATTGACGGATAAAAGGGGCGGCCTTCGGGTCGCCTTTTTTTTTCGCAACCTTTCTCCGTATGGGTCCGAATACCTCGTCGCACTGAACAACAACTGCGACCAGGAGACACACCCATGCCCGCACTTCATCGACACACCCCCGACCCCCACTCCGAGACCACAGAGGCGTCGACAGAAACTCTTTCCCTCCCAAGCGAGTTACTCGATCACGCCCTTGCCTTCGCCTACGACTTCTTCAAGGCCGGGCGTTATACCGAGGCCGCAACATTGTGCCGTACTCTTCTCGTGGCAGATCCCCATTACTGGTGGTGCTACTCACTTTTCGCCGCCGTTCTCCAACGACAGGGGAAATTTCGCGAATGTGTTGTGATGATTGATAAAAGTCTTCGATATGAGCCTGGACAGACAAAGCTGCTGTCCATGAAAGCCGAGGTGGCGCATCAACTGGCTTCCAAGCTCAAAAAGAAGAGAGTTCGACCGAGTTCGCTTCTAACAAACTCTCGAATGGTGGCCTCGAGCAGCTTGTCACTTTAGGCACAAACCGATATCGCGAACGTTGTGCGTCAGATATCCAAATTGCGAACACTCAAGGCATTCTCCGCAATGAACGCACGTCGGGGCTCTACCAGATCCCCCATCAAGGTTGAGAACAGCCTGTCGGCCGCAACAGTATCCGCAACGCGAACCTGCAGCAAGGTCCGCTTGGTGGGATCCATCGTGGTTTCCCAGAGCTGTTCCGGGTTCATCTCTCCAAGACCTTTGTAACGCTGTATCTGAAGACCTTTTTTCGCCGTCTCGGCGAGTTTTTCCGCAAGATCTTCTGCTCGCATCACAGTGGGCTCGACGCCGTCGGCTTCTTCATCCAGCTCGGCGACGGCAAACGGTCCGGTTCCGGCCAAACCCAGTTCCGACCAAATTTTTCTTAGATCCGCCAACTCGGGCAAGTCGAGAAAATCAAAGTCAATCGTGGTCGCCTTGCGCAGACCGCCGGGCCGTGGATGACCGTCGATCTTGAACCTTCCATGTTCGGCATCGGATGATACCGTCAGCACCACGTCCGTCATGTCCGGTTCCGTCTCCCGGAGATAACCTCGAATCGCTTCAAGCGTTGCCTCCACTGTGTTCGCATCGCGAAGATCTTCTTTGACGAGTGTTGTCGCTTTCACAATCGCGTCGACGAGGCGCGGATCGCTCTTCCGTTCGAGCATTCGTCGCAGCTTTTTGTACCGTCCCGACGAGCGAGCGAGTTTCGCAAGTTCCTTTCCACCGGTGACTGTCCCATCACGGCCGACCAGCTTGACGTTGTCGATGGATCCGTCGATGAGGTAATCCTCGAACATCTGTTCATTTTTCAAGTACAGCTCGCGCTTGCCCTTTTTCACACGGAACAAAGGTGGTTGCGCGATGTACAGATAACCTCGGTCAACGATCTCCGGAAAGTGCCGGTAAAAGAAAGTCAGCAACAATGTTCGGATGTGACTTCCGTCGACGTCGGCGTCCGTCATGATGATGATTCGATGGTAACGAATCTTGTCGACGTCTTTTTCCTGTTCCACACCGCATCCAAGCGCGGTGATTAGGGTCACGATTTCAGTCGACGACAACATCTTGTCGAGGCGGGCTTTTTCGACGTTCAAGATCTTTCCGCGCAACGGTAGCACAGCCTGATCTTTCCGATTTCGACCCTGTTTTGCTGAACCTCCGGCGCTGTCGCCCTCTACGATATAAAGCTCCGAATGCGCGGGATCGCGCTCCTGGCAATCCGCAAGCTTTCCAGGCAACGACGAGAAATCGAGAGCGCCTTTTCGTTGTACAAGTTCTCTGGCTTTTCTGGCGGCATCGCGAGCACGTGTCGCAAGAACTGCCTTTTCGACAACGAGCCGAGCCTCTTTCGGATGCTCTTCCAGGTAGCGGGCAAGCTTCTCGTTGACGATGCGTTCGACAATGCCTTTGACCTCCGAAGAAACCAGCTTGTCCTTCGGCTGATTGGAAAACTTAGGGTCAGGGTGTTTGATGGAGACGACGCCGCTCAAACCCTCAAGAATGTCATCACCACCAAGACCGGCCTTGAGGTCTTTCAGCAAGGTGCTGCCCTCGGCATAAGCATTGATGGTTCGGGTCAGCGCTGCCCTGAACCCGGTCAAATGCGTACCACCATCTTTGTTTTTGATGTTGTTTGTGAAGCAAAAAATCGTCGACTGGTAGGAGTCGTTCCATTGCAAGGCAATTTCCACGACGGTGCCGTTGACTTCGCCTTCGATCATCACTGGTTTTTCGTGGATCGGGGTTTTGGAGCTATTTAACTCCGAGACGAACTCTGAAATACCGCCCGAAAATTGAAAGATCGACGATCGATCCTTGCCTTCATCGGCCAAGGTGATCTTCAAGCCACGGTTGAGGTAGGACAATTCGCGCAGTCGCTGCGACAGCACGTCAAAAGAGAATTCGGTTCCTTTGAAAATCTCCGCGTCAGGCTTAAAAGTGATCTTCGTTCCCATCTTCGCCGTAATGCCGATTTCTTCAATCGGCTTCGATGGGTCACCCCGTCGGTATTCCTGGTAGTACGCTTTGCCATCGCGCCTGATCTCCAGTTTTAACAGTTCCGACAACGCATTCACAACCGACACACCCACGCCGTGCAAGCCACCAGATACCTTGTAGTTAGAATGCGAAAATTTTCCGCCAGCGTGTAGTACGGTTAGCACAACTTCTGCTGTCGACCGGCCTTCGGTAGGATGGATACCAACCGGTATTCCGCGCCCATTGTCCTCGACCGAAACGGATCCGTCGAAATGGATGATGACGTCGATTTGATTGCAGAAACCCGCGAGGGCTTCGTCGACGGAGTTGTCCACAACCTCGTAAACCATGTGATGCAACCCCGTTCCGTCGTCGGTGTCGCCGATGTACATCCCCGGTCGCTTGCGAACCGCCTCAAGACCTTTCAGTACCTGGATACTGCCTTCGTCGTAGGCACTCGCTTCGACGACGGCTTCGGCTTTTTCAGAATCCGGGATCGGAGGGGTGTCTTCGCTGTTGCTCATGGTGCTCTCGACGGGCGGGAACCCTCCAGGAATGGAGGCTCATCCGCGGCCTTCGGAACATCCCGACAGGGCTTCGATTCGGCACCTTAGAAACCGCGGGTCTCCTGTCATCTAGCATCCCTGCCGTTTTCCGTAAAGGATAAAAATATCGCAGGCTTTCGCCGATTTTACTCGTAGCGTTATTGGTGCGCAATCGGACTCAAAACACCACCCTCGACACGGTAGTCTTTCCGCCCCACCAGATCGGGCAAAAAGTTGCGCTCTGTAACGGTGATGAAGGTCTGGCCCTCCAGCCCGGCGATGGTCTCGAACAGGCGGTTGCGACGGGTTTCGTCAAGCTCACTCGACACATCGTCGAGGAGAAGCAGCGGGGCCTCTCCGAGCGCTTCGGCTAGAATATCGAACTCGGCCAATTTTAACGCCAGGACCAGCGAGCGGAGCTGCCCCTGCGAGCCATGGTCACGGGCAGGATACCCACCCAAAACCAACTCGAGATCATCCTTGTGCGGGCCGTATCCTGAAAATCCTCGGCGCAAATCCAAATCGTGCCTTTTCTCCAAACCTTCCCGCAGACACGATTCAATCTCCTCGACCCCTTTGGCCTCATTCACGGTTTCGTGACCGACGTAACGAACGCCGACCGCGGGGCTACCGTGGATTTTCTCAAACAATATTGCCACCCTCACTCCAAGATCCGCCACCCAGTCTCGCCGACGTTGCACCATCACCGCACCGGTTTTGGCGAGCTGGTCGTCGTAGGTTGCGAGCAGCGTCGGATCAGGTCTTTCTGTTCGTCTGAGTAAGACATTCCGGTTTTTCAGTGTTTTGACGAAAGCCTGCGCTTCCCGGTAGTAGCCGCGTTTGGTTCCGAAAACACCGAGATCCACAAAACGCCTCCGTTCCGTGGGAGATGCCTTTGGCAACAACAAATCCTCCGGGACGAACAAAACCGTTCCAACCTGAGCGAGGGATGCTGCGTCCCTCCTCACGAGCTTGCCATCCATTTTGCAAACCCTTTTTCCTTCCTCCACATCCAGTTGCAACGAGCGCACCAATCCTGCTGTCTCGACCTGTGCGCTCACGCGCGCCGAAGGCAATGTCCAGCCGACCACCTCTTCGGTGTGACGGGCTCGAAAGGACCGAAATGCCAAAAGCGAATAGACCGCTTCAACAAAATTGGTCTTCCCCTGTCCGTTATCGCCAAAAAATACTGTGGCTCGCTCGCCGGGGACAATCGTCTGCGGTCGCAGATTCCGGAAACCATGAACGCTTATCGACTGCAGTCTCACAGGCGCATCGGCATCACCACGCCGAGGTAGTCACCACTGTCCGATGAACGGAGCACGACCGGATCCAGTTCCCCTGCGACTTCGATTTGCACTTCAGGGCCGTCGAACTCCCCAAGAAAATCGATGAAATACCGGGCGTTGAAACCGACTGTTACCGGCGTCCCCTGGTAACCGATCTCAATGCGTTCCCGGGCATTTCCCATATCGGGGCTGT
>JAYUPZ010000333.1:0-8021 GCA_043759805.1 Myxococcales bacterium
CAGATTCTGCAAAGGATTCCAGCTCGCGATTCGTATTGGCCAGTTCGAGCGTGCGTTCTTTGACCCTATCCTCCAACACTTCACTCAGCAAACGATACCGACGTTCGCTTTTTTCGATCGCGGCGCGTCGACTGCGCTCGACGCGCGCGCGGTGGCGGACGCCGAAAACCGCTATCACGGTACCCACGACCAGGACCAACAACACATCGAAGTACCCCGATCGATCGGCTGCAACAGAATCATTAAACTGCGGGACGCATGCGACCGCGCACAACTCGGCAATTGCGATCGCCAGAATCGCCCGTGCCGACAGCAGCACGCCACCCAACACCAGACTGAGGGTGGTGAATCCGAGCGTTGACACGGGCGAGTTTGTCGCCTCTGTAACGACGCGCACTATTGGGACAAGGCCGAACATCACGACAAGCGCCATCGCCGCAAGTTGGTAGCGACCATATCGATTCGCGAAGAACGAACCCAACATGATCCCGTAGCCGATCATGTGTCCGGGTGACGTTTCAAATCTCTCATCAGTGACTTCAAGGAGAATTTGCGCCGCGAAAAAAAGACAAAACAGACTAAGCGATACCGCGCCCACGACGCGTGCGTTCATCTGTCGGCCGGGATCGGCATGAGGAACGCGGGGCGAGATCAGACGCGACCACCAGCCGTCCTGCGATTCCGTGCGATCCTCCATCAAAATGCCTCAATCATGTGAACGTAGAAGTTCACGTCCCCGGTAGACGCGCCTGCCACATCGATCCGTAGATTAACCGATCTCTGCGATTCAGAGCAATTCGCAAACCGCCGCCACCCGAATAGATTAGTTCGCGGGCGTCGAAGTCCGCGATTGCTGGCGAGACCTGGCCCGCGCCCCCAAAAGCGGCCAACCGCAACCACGTCGCAACCGGAAAGGCGTACTGCATTTGAGCGGCCAGGAGATTGCGGTTAGAGAAACGACCCTCGAAGAGTCCGCGAAATCGACTCGGACCACCGAGCCGTCCGCGCAAATCAAAGGGAACGTCGCCCTGTGCGAATCGCCCGAAGACCTCGACGCCGAGGATATGCTCTGGAAATATCGCAAAAAACTGTCGAGCATTGAATGCGACAACGGAAAAGTCGCTCGTGCTCCCAAATTTTTGGGAAATAGGGTGGCCGACAATTCATAGCGACCACCTTCATAGGTGGTGAAATTGTTGTCTCGATTGTCCCAGACGAACACGGGACCGAAACCCGTTCGGAAACCACCAGAGGCGCCTGATAACATGCGCGTCTCAAAGAGACCTCCTGGCTCGGTCTCGATTAGTCCTGTGTATCTCAATGTGCCACGCGCGCCAACGCGCAGGCTTCGCCAAAGCAGACGGGTCAACTATGGCTCGAAGATCGCGCGGCGGCTGGTGAATTTTTCGCCGTCGGATTCTTTTGTATCACGGCCGTTGGGATAGACGGTGTCGGGAAAGTAGGACGCTTCAAAACTGCCCTCGGCATTCCAGATTTCGCCATCAAAGTAAACATTCGGACGGGTCCCAACGATGAACTGATTTTTGAGAGTATATGCCGCGAAGATCGGAATGCCCGAACGGCGCGCGCTCGGATTTGATCCCTGTAACCGGAAGGCGTACGTCGCCATCGCACCCATGACCATCGACGTTTCAGGCGTGTAAAAGAGTGCAGGCAACAAACTCAGCGCACCGTCATCCTTCGCGCCGGTGGTCACAGAGTCATCCGACACGGCCGCCGATCCCGCGGCCCACATGGAGGCCAATGCGGCAAATCCATACCCAAAGGCTTTCCTCCGGGTCAACCTCGATCCGCCCCGACACATTGCCGTGACGGTACGGGAAAACCCCCGCTTGCAAAGCGGCCGGCGAGCCCGTCGACAGGGACCGCCTACCCGATGCGAAGCTCGCTATGCAAGAAGGTAGGGCGGTCGGCCGTGGGCTCGCCGAAATGACGATGCCAGGTCTCAAGATCATCCGGAAAAACACCCAGACCTCGGACACCACAGAGCTCCACGTGCTCCACCGATCGCCGTCCAAACATCTCACGTCCGTGGCCTTCCACTTCGGGATCGTCGGCCTGAGTACCGGCCCGCCCAAGCAGTGGCAACCCGGCCTCAACACGACGCTGGTCGATCGACTTCCAGGCAACCCAGTCCATCGCCACGGGATCGGTCGCCACCAGCAACCGGTTCGGTTCCCAGACGTTGGGGCTGCCCCACGGACCATTGTGGTAGATGCCAATCAGCGCCTCCATCACATTCAGTGCGACCTTGCTGCGAATCTGGGGCATCGACACGATGGCGGGAATGAAGGTGTTGGCCTGATTCAACGACGGTCGACTGTGCGTTCGCGAAACGTTGTTCACGTAGCCGTGCGAGATGTTTTTCAACGCACCCGTTACACCGGCGACCATGTGATCCTTCATCACAACGAGGTTGACGATCCGATCCACTTTCTTTGAAACAATGTTGGAAAGATGCGACCGGCGACTCCTTGGATCGTTCGGATTGTTCAACGGATGCACAAAATCGAGTTCAACAAACACTTCCGGATCGTATCCGCTGACCTTGATGCCATCGGCCCGCGCCTTCAAACCCTTTGCCTCACCGTCGGGATCATCTTTTGAATACCCTTCAATGTCGATCTGGGTGTTGTCATACGATATCGCTGAACAATCCCACGGTATTCCCAGAGACGCCGCTTTGTCCGGGTAACCGCAGGCCACGAACTCGTTGCGGTAACGTTCGAAGAGCAACACGTCTTTCCGCCCTATCCCGGCCGATTCAAGACCCGCGACCACGGCCGCAATGGCCTCGGGGCTCGTAATCGCAGAGACGGCATCTTTCTTGTTTTTCGACGCCATCCCAACCGGATTGACCTTGATGCCCACCCGTTGTCCTGGCGCAAACAAACTGCGCCATGCCGATATGGAATCCGGTGCGCCGGTCAACGACATGATGCCGCGACTCAACATTTCCGAGACCGGACCTGCCTGTGGCTTACGATTCACCATCGCGCCCGAGTGATACACATCGGCGACGCGTCCAAAATGCGGACCTGGCAAAAGAAACGGACTGCTGGAGGCCTCAACAGCGACGGCAGGCGGAATGGCCGTTGCAACACCGCGCCTTTCGCCTGGCGACGCGCACCCGGCCAGTGTCGCCATCGCAACACCACCCATACCAATAAAACGCCGCCGTTCGAGTTCAGGTTTGGACAAGTGCAGGTTCCTCGGACGCGAGTTTAACCAATTGTGAGCGCGTCGTGCTCCGCAATCGCAACACCAGTCATTCATTACTTCTGGCCGCCATCCCCCTTCAGGAGCGATGAAGCCGCCCTCCCCGCCGCCGGTTCCCGTCGGATATCCGCGGAGCCCTATTGCCCCGCCATCCGACCCTTTTAACCTCGCCTTGGGGCGGTCGTTGAGGGCCGCACGACAAAGCCGGCGGACCGTTCAGATCGCCATGATGCCACAAACGATACGCACCCCGCACTTGCACCCCTGCCGGGGCGGAATTAAGGTTCGCCCTCCCGCCCGGACGGGACCCGCAACAAGGACTACCGCCCCGTGATTGGCTACATCGCTAAGAAGATCTTCGGAACCAAAAACGCCCGTATTATCAAAGGGTTTACGCCGGCCATCGCCCGCGTGAATGATTTGGAGCCTGCCATGAAGGGGCTGTCGGACGAAGATTTGCGCGGTCTGACCGGCAAGTTTCGCGAGCGAATCGACCGGGGCGAATCGCTTGACGCCCTTTTGCCGGAGGCCTTTGCTGCCTGTCGAGAAGCCGGTCGACGCATCCTGGGGATGCGGCACTACGACGTGCAGCTCATCGGTGGCATGGTCCTTAATCGGGGCAGCATCGCTGAAATGAAAACCGGCGAAGGCAAGACGCTGGTGGCGACACTAGCCGTTTACTTGAACGCCCTATCAGGCAAGGGCGTTCACCTCGTGACGGTTAACGAATACCTCGCCGCACGTGACGCCGAGTGGATGGGACGCATCTATTCGGGACTTGGCATGAGCGTGGGTGTCATCACGCAAGGCCTCTCCAATACCGAGCGCCAGAAAAACTACCGCGCCGACATCACCTACGGCACCAACTCGGAATTTGGCTTCGACTATTTGCGCGACAACATGAAGGATTCGATCGAGCGCTATGTTCAACGCGATCTGAACTTCGCGATCGTCGACGAAGTGGACTCGATCCTCATCGACGAGGCGCGAACCCCACTCATCATATCGGGGCCGACCGAACAATCGGCTGACCTTTATATGAAGGTCAACGCGATTATCCCGGGATTGCGAAAGGACATCGACTATTCGGTGGATGAAAAAGCGCACTCGGCGATCCTGACCGACTCCGGCGTCGAGCGCGTCGAGCAACGTCTATCGATAGGCAACCTGTACGCGCCAGAGAACCTCGCGTACGTACACCACGTCGGGCAGGCGTTGCGAGCGCATTCGCTATACAAACGCGACGTGAACTACCTGGTCGAGGACGGAAAGATCGTCATCGTTGACGAGTTTACCGGCCGCAAGATGTCTGGACGCAGATGGTCGGACGGATTGCACCAGGCCGTCGAGGCCAAGGAAAGCGTCGAAATCCTCGAGGAAAACCAGACGCTCGCGACCATCAGCTATCAAAACTATTTCCGCCTCTATTCCAAACTTGCGGGCATGACCGGAACCGCTGACACCGAAGCCGAAGAATTCCATAAGATCTACAATCTTGACGTGACCGTCATCCCGACCAACCGCCCGATCAAGCGTGCCGATCAACACGATGTGGTCTACATGAACGAGAAGGGCAAGTTCCGCGCGCTCGTGAACGAGATCGAAGGGGCTTATGGCCGTGGCCAACCGGTGCTCGTCGGTACCGTGAGCGTCGAGAAGTCCGAGGTCGTGGCCTCCCTCTTGCGCAAGAAGAACATCCCGCACAGCGTACTCAACGCCAAACAGCATCAGCGCGAAGCTGAAATCGTCGCACAGGCCGGTCGCAAGGCCATGGTCACGATTTCAACCAACATGGCGGGCCGTGGTACGGATATTATTCTGGGCGGCAACGCCGAATACATGGCACGTGCCGTCATCAACCCCGAAATGGCGGGCCACCCGGGTGCCGTCATTGATGGTCCAGAATTCGAAACCGAACTCGCGAAGTTCAAGGCACAGTGCGACGCCGAGAAAAAAGAAGTGCTGGCCGCGGGAGGCTTGCACATTCTCGGTACCGAGCGTCACGAATCACGCCGCATCGACAATCAGTTGCGCGGCCGTGCGGGTCGCCAGGGCGATCCCGGTAGCTCACACTTTTACATTTCTCTCGAAGACGATTTGATGCGCATTTTCGGCGCCGAACGCATGCAGGCCATGATGGGCCGTCTCGGCATGCAAGAAGACGAGCCGATCGAACACTCGCTCATCAACCGCGCGATCGAAAACGCGCAGAAAAAGGTCGAAGGTCATCACTTCGATTCACGCAAAAACTTGCTTGAATACGACGATGTGATGAATCAGCAGCGCAAGTCGGTCTACGCCTTGCGCAAGCAGATCCTGACCGGCCGCTACATCCCCGAGCTAACCGAGGCCGAGAAAAAAGCAGGAAAGAAGGAATCGGATGCGCCGGTCCCCAAGGAGTCTGGACAACACACAACGGAAAAACTATCGGCGCTTGTCCGTCCGGTGTTGGCGCGCATGGTGATGGCACTCAGCCACCAAGGTGCGCAGGAAGGATCGGAGGGCGCAAAATTCGATGGCGCTGCCAACATGTGGCTGCGCGAGGTCGAGATGGATCCCGCGGCGCTATCGAGCAGCATCTACCGACAATTCGGTGTCGTGCTCGAGGTGAAGGGGATTCGCGAAGATCGAACAGGAACCCTCGACAGGCTTGCCAACGAGATTGCGGCGGGACTCATCCAGCAACGCGAGCGAATCCTCGACATATGCGAGGGTGTCATTCAAAGCCTGCTGGACGAGTTGTGTCCCGTGCGCGTAAGTCCTGATGACTGGGATCTTGATGCACTGTCGTCTGCAATTCACGAACGTTTCGGCTACGAACCCAAGTTCGACAAGGCGGCGCGGGATCGCAATGGCCTTGCCGAATTCATCTGGTCTGACGTTGAAAAGATCATCGAGGCTCGCGAAACCGAGTTCTCACTTCCGATGCTGCTTTACTTCTCACGCATGTTCATGCTGGAAGAGATCGACCAGCGTTGGATCGATCACCTGAAAGGCATGGAGCAGCTGCGCGAGGGCATCGGCCTACGTGGCTACGGCCAAAAGGATCCGAAGCAGGAGTACAAACGCGAGGGTTACAACATCTTTCAGGAGATGATGGAGATCTTGAATCGCAATGTGGTGGAAAAGATCTTTCACATGCAGATCGAGCGCAACGACGAGGCGGACGCCCGCGCCCAACAAGAGGCCGCTGCGAAACGTCGAGCCGAGCGCCAGACGGTGGAATCAGGGGGCTCCGCTACCCCTGTAAAATCAGCGGCAGAAGAAGAACCTGTAGCCCAAACGCCCATGCGACGACAGGAGCCCAAGGTGGGCCGCAACGATCCCTGTCCGTGCGGCAGCGGTAAAAAATACAAAAAGTGTCACGGCGAGAACGCCTGACCACAATAAAGAAAACGCCCGGCTTCGTCGAAACGAAGCACGGGCGTTTGTTTTAACAGCCTCGGACTACAGGAAGTATTCGCAAACCGCCGGAATGGCGCGGGGTGCGTCGGCAGGTGCGCAAGTTTTAACGTTGCTCACGCTCTTGCAGTTGCCGCTCGTGCATTCGCCGCCGTCCATACAGGCCGCTTCGTTTGCTTTCTTTGCGGTGCACTTCTTTGTGCCCATGGAATCGCACCAGCCCTCGATGCAATCTGTGCCGATGAGGCACGTGCCTCCAAGCTCGACCTTGCCCTTGACGTAGTCGCAAGGAAGATTTTTAAGCTCAGCGTCGGTCGCACCGCACTTCAAGGCGGCCTGCGCGTCGAAGCAAGCGCGCGCCTTGACACCGTCGAACTCGATATACATTGCATCGATCGATGGCACCCAGCCTTTCTTGGCGAAGTTACCAATCGCCTTGCGCTGTGCGGTGCAAGTCGCAAGATCCTTCGGCGCGCCCATGACCGTCGCGACGGGACAGCATTCGACGATCACCTTGCAGCCTGCATCGGCCGAGTCCGCGGCGAAGGTATCCAGGGTCACCGGGGTCTTCGTCGAGGTCGACGTTCCACCCGCACCGCCTGTTTTGGAGCCGGAAGTGCCACCGGTCTTGGAACCCCCGGTAGCGTTGTCACCCGCCGATCCACCCGATCCCGCGTTCGAGCCACCAGAACCGGGTTGACCGCTGGAGTCGGTGGTTGAACAGCCAATATTGCCAATCCCGACGGCAAGGCCGAGACTGAGAAGAAGTGCACTCAATGGTTTCAGATTCGCGAAATTCATGACGATCCCTTCGTTTGGAGACCTCATCCAACGACAAAAAGCGCCCGTCTGCAACTACTTAGTCGCACACCTCCTTACCCTTCGGAAATTATAAATGCTGCACACCACCCAAAATCCCCAGACTTCGATAAGATGTTGCGCGAGGCGAAAGATGACACGGCGCGCAGCAAGCTTTTCGATATACGCCCTGGGACTCTCTACATTATGGGTCGGCGGTTGTGACGACGTTGGGGCCAGTAAATGCATTGAGGACTCAAAGGGCACCTTCGAGTTGGCCGAAACGACCGTGACACAGATGGCTTCTGTGAAGCTGTTGAAAACATCCGCGGCGATGGCGCTCGTTGGCCTCGACGATTCGACCGTACGCTGGAGTCTTCTCAATCCTTTGGACGGCAAGTTGGGCTCTGCTGAAGGATTTGCACTGCCCAGTCGCCTTGCAGGACCCTGGTTTGCGTTGTCGGGAGTCGGCGGCGCGAACAACCAGATGGTTGCAATCTACGTGGCACCCAAAGCCGGAGATGCAACCGTGACACAGGTCATGGCGATCGCCCAAAATGTCGGCGGAACCCTGGTTGCCC
>JAYUPZ010000334.1:0-17348 GCA_043759805.1 Myxococcales bacterium
GGAATATCTGGATCCGGTCAAAGATGCCCTTTATTGCGAGAGTGGTAATGCGAACCGCCGGCGCAGCGTGCAGACGGCGATCTATGAAATGATCAGAACATTGGGTGTCTGGATGGCTCCAATCCTTTGTTTCACGGCGCAGGACGTGGCGGATGAACTGGAACGCCTCACGGGAACACCCTTTGATGTGCATGGCACTGTCCACGGCGAACTCATCCCGACCGGAAAAAATCCCGGGGATCCGAACCGCCGCTGGCGCCAGGAGATCCGTCCTCGACGCGAGGCCATTTTGAAAAACCTCGAGTCCTTCCGCGCTGCGGGAAATAAATCCCTTGCCGCCCATGTTACGGTCAAGCCGAAAGCAGAAGAGCGACCACACTGGCAATGGAATTTGGAAATTTTGACCGAGCTGTGCGTCGTCTCGTCGGTGGAACTCCTTGATGAAGACGCCAGTAACGAGACTGAAATCACTGTCGCGGCAGCGGGCCGTCCCGCCTGTCCGCGCTGCTGGCGCCACATCCCTTCGGTTGGAACCGGCTCCTACCCAGAATTATGTCACCGCTGCAACGATGTCGTTGCACACTCGTAGCGTCCAAGTCCCACAACCACAAGCGAGTCGTTCGTGAGCAGCAAACGTAAATATGCGGTGTTTTCGATCCTGGCAGTGATAACCATCATCCTTGATCAATGGACCAAGGTTCTGGCGCGTCAGAGCCTTCGGGATCTCGGTACGGGAAAAAAAGTCATCGTTGAAGGATACTTTGACCTTCGCTACTCGGAGAATCCTGGTGTTGCGTTTGGCATGTTCCAGAACCTGCAAGGCGGCCGCATCATCCTCACGGTCGTCGCGGTGGTTGCCCTCTTGCTGGTGTTTCAATACCTTCGAAGGACCGAAAATCATCAAAAGATATTGCACGCCGCGCTTGGCCTCATTGGCGGCGGCGCCATCGGAAACGTCCTCGATCGCGCGCTCTACGGCCGCGTGACGGACTTTATCGTGTGGCGTTACAAACAGCACGAGTGGCCCGCATTCAATATCGCGGACGCAGCGCTCGTGGTTGGTGTCGGGCTCATGTTCATCGACATGCTGAAAAGTCACAAGCCGACCCCCACGCCTCAACAGCCGCAAACCGGGGACGAGTCCGCCTGATCCGGGAGCCCCCCAGGTTGTGTTTCGATGCGCCCCATCCTTTACGACTTTGGCATCGACCTTCCGTTCTTCGGTCCACTTAACTTCCCATCCTATTTCACGATGCTGGCGCTCAGCTTCTGCATCGGCATGTGGATGTCGGCGCGCGAAGCCCCACGCATTGGCCTCGACAAAGACCGCGTGCTCGACATGGATCTTTGGCTGGTGGTGTGGGCCATCGCTGGTGCGCGGGTCTTGCATGTCATTGCAGACGGCCACTTTTCGGACTACGTCAACCTCTGTGTTAATCCCATGCGCGTCCCTGCGCTGGATGCGCTTGTAGCCTCCTGTCAAAACGACGCACAGTGCGGATACGATTACCTCTGTGATCTCGCCAGCCGAAAATGCCATCCGACGCGCGACTGCCTCGCGACCGTCAAGGTTTGGCGTGGCGGGCTAGCGTATTACGGCGGATTTGTATTCGCATCGGGTTTCGGCTTGTGGTTTGCCCGCAAACACAGAATGGGTATGTGGAAGGTAGCGGATCTTTCCGCGCCGTGGATTGCCTTCGGCCTCGCGCTCACGCGCATTGGCTGTTTTTTGAATGGGTGCTGCCACGGTAAACCCAGCAACCTGCCGTGGGCCGTGGTGTTTCCTGCCGGTAGTGCCGTTCACCGGGCGCAACTCGAAACCGGAATCATTCCACCCGAGGGCGATCCGATCCCTGTTCATCCTGCGCAGCTTTATCTCGCAGCGCTCAACCTGCTGGTCTTCCTCGTGATCTATTTCGTATTGCGACCACGCAAACGGTTTCACGGCGAACTCTTTGCGTGGTTGCTCATTGGCAAGGGTGTTTTTCGATCGCTGGTTGAAATCTGGCGCGACGATGAGCGCGGCGTCCTCTGGGGCTGGCTTTCAACGTCGATGATTTTGTCGGTACCCCTCGTCTTGCTTGGGATCGTTATCCTTGTGAGACGGGGACAAGTCTTTGTGCGCCGCGAGACTTCCACCCCGACTTTCTGACGTCACCCGCCATGCAGATTCAAGGCTACGGCGTCTTGTTGGGGGTGGCACTGCTTGGCGGCGCCGCATTTGCGATACGTCGCGCACGCCGGATGCTGCTGCCAGCCGAACATTCGGCTGACGTCGTATTCTGGCTGATCATTGGAGGTCTCGCCAGCGCTCGCCTTGCCCACGGGTTGCTCAGTTTTCGCACGTATCAGGATCTTTGCCAGAAGACAGGAGACTGCCTGGCCGTGTTGCGTTTCTGGGACGGTGGATTGGTATTCTACGGTGGCGCAATCGGCGCAACCGTCACACTGGTCGCTCTCTGTCGACGTTGGCAGATATCGACGGGGGCCATGGCTGACGCGCTCGCCCCGCCATTGGCGCTTGGGCACGCGGTTGGGCGGCTGGGCTGTTTCTGGGTGGGTTGTTGTTACGGCAGACCGGTCACAGGCAATTGGCCCGGCGTCCGATTCGGAACGGACAGCGTTGCGTACCACGAGCTCGCTTCCGAACCGGGCGCGATGTGGACGGCACCGTTACATCCCACGCAGCTCTACGAGATTGGAGTGGAACTTTTCATTTTCGGGCTGCTCCTACTACGAGAAAGGCGAAGCAAATCCGCGGGTCAGTTGTTCGCGCTCTATACACTGTGTTACGGATCTGCGCGTTTTGCCATTGAATTTGTCCGCGGCGACAATTCCCGTGGTTTTTTCCTACAGTTGTCGGCCTCGCAATGGGTGGCGCTTGTGTCTGTCACGATTGCGGCGGGCTGGATCTTCCGTCATCGCCAGCGAGTGCGATAAACGCGCGGGCCTTGTCTTCAGTCTCAATGAACTCAGAAGCGGGACGGGAATCGACCACAATGCCTGCGCCCACCCAGAGGAGGAGGCGTGTTCCTTCACCCGTGGCTGTCCGGATCGCGATCGCGAGGTCCAGATCGCCCAGCGCGCCAAACCACCCTGTGCACCCGGTATACGGGCCCCGTCTTGTCGGCTCGAGCTCCGCAATGATCTGCATCGCACGCCGCTTGGGCGCCCCGGTGATGGAGCCACCAGGGAAAAGCGCGCGCAAGATCTCCGGGAAAGACGCATCGTCTCTGACAATGCCGCGCACCGTCGACTCAAGATGATGCACCGTCGGCAAGGTCAATAGTTCCGCTTCCTGAACAATCTGCACGGAACCCGTTTCACAAATTCTGCCAAGATCGTTGCGCTCGAGATCGACGATCATCACATGTTCAGCGCGATCTTTTATTGACCCGACAAGCTCGGCCGCCACGATGGCATCGGGTTGTATGCCCCGGGGTCGAGTCCCCTTGATTGGGCTGGTTTCGATGAGCCGATCTTTGCCGGGAACGCCCATGCGAAAGAAACGCTCTGGCGAGTTTCCCAGCAAAAAACGCCCATCGGACCAACCCATCCAGATGCTGTGCGGAGCGGGTGCAGAGCATTCGATCTGACGTGCAAGCGAAATGCCTCGGTCTGAACCCGATAGAATGACGGCCTGCAATCGTCTCGCGAAATTGACCTGGTAGGCATCGCCTGCGTTCAAGTACTGGATAATCCGTATGACGCCGTCGATGTAGTCCTCCGGTGGGTCAATGGAAGTAAAGGCACCAATCTGAGTTGGTTCGCCGTGGGATGAATTTGTCGCCATGACACGCTCGAGCAGACGACGACCGGCGAGGTCGGATTCAGCAACAATCGAACACGAATTCGTGCCGTCCGGATTCAGGACATTCATAAAAATTGCGTCGAAGAAGCGAACTTCGTTGTCCGGCCATCCCGACGGCGGTCGCGGATCGGGAGAATTTGCCATCCACGCCGCCGCCATGTCGTATCCGAGGTAGCCCATGCCGACGGGTAGCGAGGCAACTGGAAATTCACCCATGGCGCGCCATCGCGTCTGCGCACGAGACCACGCAGCGTCCAGCACCTCGGGCGTTCCGCCGGATATCGTTTCAACTGGGTCACAGGCGACAAACTGTCGCTGACCTTCAGTACTATTGCCGCCGGGCGAGGTCAACCAGACGGCACCGGATCGATTCGCAACACGGCTCGCAACTTCCGACGCCGCAAGGGCCGGTGCGGCCAGGGTGATCACGACGCGGCTCTGGCACCCGAAGTACGCACCGCGCGCAAGAAAAGACGGACGTAGCCCACCGCGGACAGCAACGACATCGCAAGCGACAGGTACATCACCCACATACCCATGGCGTGAAAATCAACGGGTGGAATGTTGACGCCAATCAATGGGTAGCGGAAGTGAATCAACAACAAGATGATGCCCACGAATTGCAAGGCCGTCTTGATTTTTCCACCATCGCTCGCTGCAATAACAAGGCCTTCGGCCGCGGCGATGCTTCGCAATCCGGTGATTGCGAGATCGCGGGCAACGATAAGCACCACCAGCCATGCCGGAACACGTGCCAGCGCGACCATGAAGACAAGCGCGGCGGTTACCATCAACTTGTCTGCCAACGGATCGAGAAACTTTCCGAGAATGCTGACTTCACCGCGTTTTCGGGCCAGATAGCCGTCCAAAAAATCCCCGAGTGCCGCAACCAAAAAAAGCAGGCACGACAAAAAACTCCGCAGCGGCGAAAAGTTGTCCATCAACACCAACACGGCAGGTATCAGGAGAACCCTTCCCATTGTGATGAGATTGGGAAGATTGGTTATTTGTTTCGTGAGGTCGCCCATAATCTTTTCCGTTCAGGGACGCGACCGCGTCGCCAATAACAGCATCCCTTCCCCTTCGCACACAATAAGATTGCTGTTCAGAGTCGTCGTCTGGGGAGCCGCATGAGCCACCACCCGACCCACCCAACCGAGTAGCCGCATCCTCGGAACACGGTGAACCTGTCCACGTTGCATGTGTAACGCGCGCAACGACGTGACCGACACATCGAGCACCACCCGTCCATTGCCGCGCATTTGCAGCATCGGCATGCCGTCACCCGGCAAACGTCCACTTTCCCAGGCCAACCCATCGGCAAACGCCAGGACGCCGTCTTGGCGGTAATACAGAATGTCATCCTGCAGGCGAACCGACGTGGCTGCTCCCGTCGAAGCGGGGGACAGCCACATCAGCCCTGAACCGCTACACGAAAGAAACGGCACACCATTGCCGAGCAACGGATCGGATTCAGTGCGACCCTGCGATCGCCTTCGTGCAGGAGCAACGGTTAACCCGGGACCCATCACCACCACGGCAGAGGGTTGCACCATGGCATGCGTCGTCACCGGAAAAGCCAGTAGATCGTCGCCGATTGCAATCACACTTAGTGCGCCGGCTTCGGGCGAAAGTTCCGGAATGGCGCGGGCGAGCAGCAGGTTTGTCAGACTCAATTCTGCATTCGACTGCTCGGGAAGAAAAAGTGTCGACTCAGATGTCGACCGCAAAGCGTCGGCGTCGGGCACAGGATCGGGTTCCGGGGACGCAAACCCTTCGACCATGAAACCGGATTGCGCCGCTCTGTCCCGTGGTGCGGCATTGGCATCAGCGCCCGCATCGCTGCGCAACGCCGCTTGCGAACTTGACGCTGCGGTACCGGATTGCGCCTGTCGAGCGAGATCTTCTTTGCCTGCGCGCCGAAAGGCGTCCGCGGCAAGATCGGCCCTGCCCGAACGCACATGCGCGTAGCCAAGGTAGGTCCAGGCCTGCTGATCGTCCGGACGCAAACGTACTGCAATTTCCAATTCGGCAGTCGCCTCGTCAACCCAATCAAGCTTGAGCGCGATCAACCCAAGGTTCATTCGAACAGCGGAGTCATCGGGTGCGGCGGCGGCCAGCTTCTGGTAAGCGTCGCGCGCCTCCGCAAATCGGCCCAATTTAAAGCGTATCAACGCAAGCAATTTAAGGGCCCGTAGATCGCCCGGCGCTGCTGCAAGCGCGCGCAAGATCTCGCTTTCGGCCTCATCGAAGTGACCACTTGTGACGAGGAAACCAACACGCTGAAGATTTTCACCAATGGATTCAGGGTTGTGCATCACGGTTTTCCTCCGACCTTCGCCCGACCACCCGAGCCCTGACGGCGCAAGTTCTCCTCGAAGCGAGACAGTACCGTGGCCACGTATGACCGCGTGGTACGATAGGGTGGCATTCCTCCGTATTTCTCAACCGCGCCGGGCCCGGCGTGATAGCCAGAGATGACCTTGATGTGTTCGTCGGCCGAACACACAAAGCGCGCACGGGTTCCCGCACTTGAGGGTGGCACCGTTCTGCAAAAACGACGGGCCAAAACCTGCAAGTATCGACTGCCGCCCAGGATGCTCTGGCGCGGATCAAAGGGATCGGTGACACCCATTGATGCGGCCGTTTGCGGCATCAATTGCATGAGCCCCATCGCACCAACACTGGAGACCACCTTCGGGTCATAGTCCGATTCGGTTTTGATCACGGCGTGCACAAGTGCGACTGGAACCCCATAATATTCGAGCTCTTCCTGAATGTGATGTTCATAGCGCGAAAACCGCTCGGGCGATCGATCCCCTGCCGGGATCCGATCGGTCGTGCCGCGCAATGCACGCGCCTTACCGGGGCCAGTCTTGAACAGCACTTTCCAGCGTGACCCGACCGGGTTTACGTTGGTAAACTCTATGATCCCGTCCGACCGTTCGCGAAACCAGAAGGCGTCGCTTTTCCTGTCCGTCTGCGCCGACGCGTATCCCGTGGCGGTGCAAAGCTGCACAAAAACGGCCAGGGAGAAAAGCGAGATGCGCATCGCAACCCGTTGAATCGAAGAATCCGACGGTGGATGGCGATGGTATCATGCGCAGGCTAGACCGACGAAAATCGCGATCGACTTCAACCGATGAACGCCATCGAAACCGACTATCTGGTCCTTGGATCAGGCCTCGCGGGCCTATATTTCGCGCTGCGCGCGTCCGAGCACGGCAACGTGACCATCGTGACCAAGCGCGCCCCGACGGAGGCCAACACGCAATACGCCCAGGGCGGAGTGGCCGCGGTGTTGGGTGCCGACGACAGCCTTGCCATGCACATGGAGGATACCCTCCGGGTCGGTGACGGTCTTTGCCATCCGGACGCCGTAAACCTTTGCGTCGCGGAGGGACCAGCGCACGTCAAAAACCTGGCCGATACCATGGGGGTCGCATTCGACCGCGACACCGACGGTCAATTCGACCTTGGGCGTGAGGGAGGCCATAGCGCCCGAAGGGTCGTTCACGCCCGAGATATGACCGGGGCTGCAATCCAGTCCGCTCTGCTCGACCGCATTCGGGAACGACCCGACCGGATTACCTTGTTGGCGGATCACATGGGCATCGATCTGTTGACCACCGCCAAATACGGCGGCCCGAATCAAGTGTTCGGTGCCTATCTCTACGACCAGCACACAGCCGAGGTCAAGACGATGCACGCACGAGCGGTTGTGCTTGCAACCGGTGGAGCGGGAAAGGCGTACCTCTATACGTCGAATCCCGACGTGGCAACGGGCGATGGTGTAGCGATGGCCTATCGCGTTGGCGCGCGCATCGCCAACATGGAATTTTTCCAGTTCCACCCAACCTGCCTCTATCACCCCTCCGCAAAATCGTTCCTCATCAGCGAGGCGCTGAGGGGCGAAGGCGGCATTTTGCGCACACGCAGCGGACGAGCCTTCATGCAAGAGTATCACACCATGAAGGATCTGGCTCCACGCGACGTCGTGGCGCGGGCGATCGATTCGGAACTCAAGCGCAGTGGTGATGACTGCGTTTTTCTCGACATGACGCATTTGCCGGCGGAATTCTTGCTGGATCGTTTTCCCAACATTCACGAACGCTGCATGCAGCTTGGTATCGATCTGCGCTCCACACCGATCCCGGTCGTTCCGGCAGCACACTACAGTTGTGGTGGCGTGGCTGTCGATGGACACGGCCGTAGTTCGATCAAGAACCTCTACGCCATCGGCGAAGTGGCCATGACGGGACTGCACGGTGCCTGTCGATTGGCCTCAAACTCCTTGCTGGAAGCCCTGGTTTACGCGGCACGTGCGGCCGATGACGTGCGTCTGCTACCCGCCGTCAGACCCCAACGAGCCGCACCCTGGTTCTCAGGCGAAGCGCGATCATCCGACGAGGCCGTTGTCGTAAGCCAGAGCTGGGACGAGATTCGCAGGCTCATGTGGAACTACGTTGGCATCGTGCGTTCCGATTCAAGGCTCAAGCGTGCCGATCGGCGCCTTGATCTAATACGAGGTGAGCTGCGCCAGTATTACTGGAACTACGTCATCACGGCTGACTTTCTCGAACTGCGCAACCTGGCACTCGTATCACATTTGATCGTGGCGTGCGCCCTTCGTCGACCCGAATCGCGCGGTCTTCACTTCAACGTCGATCATCCGGATCGCGATCCGAAGCTTGAAAAAGACACGATCGTGGCGCGTGGCGATGGACCCGACGTGAGCTAAACGTCTAGCGCTCCTGTTCAAGCTCGCGCAATTCGCGGGTCGAAATTCCAAGCAGGTACAAGATGGCATCGAGTCCGGCACCGGATATCGCGGTATCTGCCCGTGCACGCAACGTCGCCTTGGCACGGAAGGCGATCCCCAACCCTGCCCGTTCAATCATGAGTACATCGTTTGCGCCATCGCCAACAGCAATGACCTGGTCGAGCAACACGCCTTCAAGCTGGGCGATTGTTTCAAGCAATTCGGCCTTGCGGGCCGCATTCACAATCGGACCCGTAACCCTACCCGTCAGCTTGCCTTCGCGGATTTCAAGCTGATTCGAAAACGCGTAGTCGAGGTCCAGGCGCCGCTTCAAAGCATCCGCAGCACGAGAAAAACCGCCGCTCAAAACCGCAATACGATAGCCAAGCCGCTTGAGCACGCGTACCAAGGTCTCGGCACCATCATTGAGCGGCAAGTTGGCCGCAATTTGGTCGAGCGCAGAGACATCAAGTCCCGCAAGCAGCGCAACACGCTGGCGGAGGGACTCGTCATAGTCCATTTCACCCTGCATCGCGCGTTCGGTGATGGCCGAAACTTCCTTGCCGACACCGTGGGCGCGCGCAAGCTCGTCGATGACTTCGATTCGAATAAGTGTCGAATCCATATCGAGGACAATGAGCCGTTTGGAACGCCGAAAGACGCCCTCACGCTGAAGTGAAACATCGAATTCGCCCCGAATCGAAGCCTCGAGCAAATGGCGTTTGATCTGTTCCTGATCGGCGTGCAGCGGCAACCGCGCGTGGAGCTCGACCGAGGCCAGTGTCCCCTCGGAAAGACGCGTAATCTTCTCTATGTTGGCCGAACCCGCAGCAAGGATTGAGGCGATGGCATGCATCTGCACGGGTCCGAGCGTCGGACCAATTGCGGTAACGACAATCGTTCTGCCGTCCATACCGTCTGCCGCATCGGAGGCAGAAGCCTCAACCGGTTTAAAATCCAACTCCATCCCGAGCTGTTTAGCCGAGAACAACAAATCCTTGAGGACATCCGTCGCCGCAGGCAACTCGATGAGCAAACAAAGAATGAGTTGGCCCTGCACCACCACCTGATCAATGTCCGCCAACGCAGCACCGCGTTCGGCGAGAATACCCATAAGGGTCGCCGTTACACCGGGCCTGTCGGGGCCCGTAACAGTGACGAGCACACGATCGATCGCAGGTTTCGGATTGGTAGTAGAAGTGGTCGTCAAAACGGCTCCTCGTTGGCCTGCGCGAGTGTAGCCGAAAGAGATGCGACCACCGCGCACAGCGCAAAAAAAACCCCGGCTCGAAAGCCGGGGTTTTGTGAATCGCAAGTTGGCGATTCCAGGGTCAGAGTCGGTTACTCAATTTCGTTGTGAATGTAGTAGCCCGTGGGCGACGAGACGTTCCAGCTCAAGTCGACAAGACCCGTGCGGCGAAACAGTGAACGGGTCGAGTCGCAATCGAGGTCTGCTGAAGCTTCAGCCGTGAAAATTGAGGACGTTCCCGTACCGGACGAGGTGTAGTCTGGACGGAACAAGTGCGGATCGCCGAGGGCGAAGCCGATCGCAGACCAAGAGGCGTCGGACTGGAAGATGGCTTCGTTGCCCGCGCACTTGCCAGAAGCAGCAGCACAGCAATCGAACTGCGTTGGGGCAGCCAACGGTGATGTTGGAAACTGCTTCGGCACGGTGTTGCCGATGGCGTTTGCGTGATCGGCCTCGAAGTACGCCACGGAGCCCGCCCACATCTTGTTGATGTGACCTGAGGCTTCTGCCGTCTTCGACTTTTTCACATAGCGGCTGAATGCTGGAATTGCCACTGCTGCAAGAATACCGATGATCGCCACGACGATCATGAGCTCTACCAGTGTGAAGCCCGAGTTCTTTTTGCGCCCTCTAATCATTTGTTCGCTCCTGAGTTTGTTTGGTTGAAAGAGAGGGCGCTTGCCTTGCCCTCAACTGGTTCTTCTCTTCTGCAGGCTTTGTGCCAATCGCCTGAATGGTCGCTATCCGGTGTGTGTTTACGAAAACAACTCTGTTTTCAGGACCTTGCAGGCGCGCCAGAGTCCTGACGCTGCCTGCGAACGTGACGGAAATCGTCGGAAGATCTCGCGTTGTCACTCGCGTATGACAAATTTCGTCCAACGTCATACCGATGGCGTCCCCTCAACGTCCGTCGTTGATTTCCCGCACAACCATCGAATTGTGGGTCAACGCCATGATCGTTAGATCCGCTGGAAAAACTGCGGCCCCGGTGAAATTGCATGCACCCAGAGCATAAAACCAGTTGGTTGCCACATCGCCTGCCGTAGGCAACAAAGTCAAACCCACTCCCGCAGGTGGCGGCACACCGGGCGCGCCAGCGTTGACGAAATAGGTGCAATACAGTTCGCGAGCCTTGGGACGTAGGCCAACGTTGCGCCACGCTGGGGGCCACAGCGCTGGATTGGCAATGGAGGTCGCGATGGATCGCGAAAAGAAAATACTTGCAGCGGCGTTGGCTGCTATCGGAAAGAATGCGGCGGCGGCCTCGGCTGCGGGCGGATTGATCGCGGTGCTGCCATCGGCCCGCAGTGGATGGAAAGCGCCAAATTCCATCAAGTAAAGCTGCTCCTTGGCACTGATCTCCGCCAACATCGCGGTCACCTCTCCCTTGCGCGCTTTGGCAACCCATCGTCCGTAACCCGCTGTGGCAACCGACGCGAGAATGCCGATGATCACCACAACTATCATTAACTCGACCAGCGAAAACCCACTGAGGCTCGATGCCGACCGAACGTTGTACGAGGATTCTTTTGCGTCTTTGGGGTCCACAAGCTGGCACCATCGGTCGATCTAGCCCAAACCTCAAGTTTCCGGCTTGCTGACCCGACGACCCCGTGCGAACTTCGATTTTGAATGAGTCGTGGTATTTCGGATACGGCTGACGCAGAGCGAAGGGATCAGCGATTGTTCTCGGTCGGCGACAGCGCGGTCTATCCCTCTCAGGGGATAGGTCGAATCGTGGGGATCGAGGAGCGGGAGATCCACGGTAAGGTTTGCTCGTTCTACCTTCTGGAAGTTGCCTCGAGTGGTCTCCGGATTTTGGTACCGGTCGACAAAGCCAGCCAGGTGGGCCTGCGTCCTGTGGCGAACCCTGCCGATATTGACGAAGTACTCGTCATTTTGAGAGAAGAACGCCCTCCATCGGAACGCAAAGGTCCGTCCTGGAATCGTCGCTTTCGGGGCTTCATGGAGAAGGTCAAATCAGGCTCGCTATTCGAGATCGCTGAAGTCCTGCGGGACCTTCATCAGCTTCGCAAGCAAAAGACCCTGTCGTTCGGCGAACGTCGCATGATGGACACCGCGCGCGGTTTGCTTATCCAGGAGCTTTCCGCGTCGCGTCTGGTGGATGCCACGACTGCAGGAACGGAGCTCGACGGCGCCTTGTGCACACCCGGCGTCTAACGCGCCGCGATTTATTCGTAAGCCGAACGATTTTCGGTGCTTGAGCCGGGTTGACCATTGGTGCTAGTTTGTCGGCCTACCGGCGGGGACCATGATCGTCCATTTGGCGCAACACGACATTACCGATATGGCGGTTGACGCCATCGTTAGCCCAGCGAACACACGGGGCATCATGGGTGGCGGCGTTGCCGGTGCCCTTTCCCGCAAAGGGGGACCTTCAATCCAAAAGGAAGCCATGTCCCTCGCGCCGATCGCAATCGGTGCCGCCATCGTGACGAACGCAGGAAAACTTTGGGCACGTCGCGTTATCCACGTGCCCACCGTGGAACAGCCGGGCGAAAAGAGCACCGTCGAAAACGTACGCCGGGCGGCCCGAGCTGCGCTGCTTGCCGCTGGACACCATCAATTTGTCTCGCTGGCAATGCCGGGTATTGGCGCCGGTCTCGGCGGAGTCGATCCCTGTGACGCCGGACGTGCTATCGCTGACGAGCTACGAGCCCACAAACAGCCTTTCCCGGAAACGGTCTGGCTGGTTGACCTCGACGAAGAAACGTTGATGTGCCTGGAAGAGGCGCTGGAGATAGCGACCAGCTAGCCAAATCCAAACCTTTTACCTGGTACGAACCCTTGAAGATCTTGGTTCCCTGTAAGCGTGTTCCGAATCCCGAACAGAAACTCAAGCTGGTAGGCAGCGCGCTCGATCTCGCCGGCACAACCTGGCAGGTCAATCCGTTCGACGAATATGCAGTCGAAACCGCACTACGTTTGACCGAGAAGGGCAAAGGCGGTGCGCACGAGGGCGAAGTTGTCGTGGTTGCCATCGGTCCCAAGGAACTTTCGACTCAGTTGCGTAGCCTGCTTGCGATGGGCGCCGACCGTGCGATTTTGGTTGAAGGCAGCGACGACAACCTCGACTCAGATTCCGTGGCACAGATTCTTGCAGCCGTGGTTAAGCAAGAAAAGCCGGATGTCGTCGTCATGGGCAAACAAACCGTGGACGGCGACGCCAACCAGGTGGGCCAGTTGCTCGCAGGTTATCTCGGGTGGCCACAGTCGACCTTTTTGGCAGGTCTCACCCTTTCAGCCGACGGAAAGTCGGCGGTTACCCATCGTGAGATGGATGCCGGTGTCGAAGAAAAGTCGGTGCCTTTGCCAGCAGTATTGACGGTGGATCTGCGCATCATCAGCCCCGGTGGTGCCCGCAACCTGGCGCTCGTGGCCGCCGACGCGGTCTGGGATGAAGGTCCTCGTTACGCCGCACTCAAGGGGATCATGGCCGCAAAGAAGAAAGAACTGAAGGAAGTGACGACAGCGGCACTCGGCGTCATGCCCACCGTTCGCGTCAAAACGATAGGCCATACGGCGCCGCCTGCTCGCAAGGCGGGTGTGAAAGTGGATTCGGTTGCGGCGCTTGTCGACAAACTGCATAACGAAGCGAAGGTGCTGTAATGGCCACGCTGGTATTTATCGAGTCTGCGGGCAACATGGTTCGTTCATCCTCGCTGCCGGCAATTGCGGCGGCGCGGGCGATTGCCGAAAAACGCTCCGGCCCGGTGGTCGGCGTGATGGTTGGCAAAGATCTGGCCGCCGCGGCCTCGGACGCGGCACGGTTCGTCGACAAAGTGTTGTGCTACGATTCTCCGCAACTGGAACATGCACTGGCCGAAACCTACGCCCCCATCCTTGCGGCAGCGGTATCGGATAGCGGCGCGGATTCGCTCGTCGCAACTGCGACCTCGGTCGGCAAGGACATCTTGCCCCGTACAGCAGCATTGCTTGAAGCAGGCCTTGCCAGCGAAATCATCGGGGTTACCGGAGCGAACCGCTTTAGCCGAGCAACCTACGCGGGCAACTTGTTTTCGGAGGTCGAGGTCACAACACCCGTGGTTCTCGTCACCGTGCGACAGACGGGGTTTGATGCCGCAGCACCCGCAGCTTCATCTGGCACCATCGAATCCAAATCTCCGGGTGCCATCAACAATCTCGGCGCGGCTTTCGTTTCGTTGCACACCAGCAAGAGCGCGCGCCCCGATCTGACCGAGGCCGCCATCGTGGTTTCGGGTGGTCGCGGGATGAAAGAAAGCGCCAACTTCAAGATCCTGGAAGAACTCACGGACCTGCTGGGCGGTGCTCTCGGCGCAAGCCGCGCGGCCTGTGATGCGGGCATGGTTCCGAACGATCTGCAGGTGGGCCAGACCGGCAAGGTGGTTGCACCCAAGCTGTACATCGCGGTTGCCGTCTCTGGCGCGGTCCAGCACCTCGCCGGCATGAAGGGCAGTAAAACCATCGTCGCCATCAACAAAGATCCCGAGGCCCCGATATTCCAGATCGCGGACTACGGCCTTGTGGCGACCTGGGAAAAGGCGATCCCGGAACTGATCGCCGCGGTTAAAACGCTCAAGAAGTAATGGGTGTGAGGCGGCGGGCCGAACGTGCTTGAAAACAAGGGCCTCATTCAAAGCCTGGCGTTGCGAGCGCAGCGCGAATTGATTCGTGAAGTGGCCGAGGAATTGGATGCGCCCGTGCTGTTCTTGAAGGCGGCCTGGGCGGATCCAGTGCTGTACGGAAACGAGGGGAAACGATACGGAACTGACGTGGATGTGTTGGTTCGACGAGAGATTTTTGATGTCTTCGCGGAACGTCTCGAAATGAGGGGCTTTCGCCGTGCCAAAGGCGTAGGTGGCGAACGAGAACGGTATTTCGGGCACAAGGAAACCGGACTACTTCCCCCCAAAGGCTCAGCCTATCTGCCTATCGATCTGCACCGCGCGATCACCGATCCAATCTGGTTCAACTGCAATCCCAATGATTTGTTTGCGAGTGCACGAACATACAGAGTTGAGACAGAGGAGATCCTGTCGCTCGGACTGGAAGACCAAATCATCCATTTGTGTTTGCACTATGCCGGACATGCGCTGGATCTCGACAATCGGCATCTTGAAGATGTTCGGAGGATCGTATCGATGTTTCCGGTCGACTGGAACATCGTCGAGCAGCGAGCCAATACCATACGATGTTCCACGATGCTGCACCTTGTGCTGTCGGAGTTGCGTAGCCTAGGGTCCAATGTTCCGCCTATTCCCGCCCGGATCGAACAACGACTGAAAGCGTGGGCCATTCGGAAATTAGTCGTATCGGACGAGCATCTTCGTCGACAAACAACGCCGGACTGGGTCGACTATCTTCTGGTCAGACCATTGATGACCGATGACTGGACTGCGGGGATTCGTTTCGCCCGGAATTTCGGGTTACCTTGGCTTGCAGAGAAAATCGTCCGCGGACGGAACAAAAAGTCTGACGCTCGCAGCCGTTGAGCCAAACTGAACATTGGTGTTACTTATTCAATAATGAGCATCCGGTCATGGGATTGAACACTCGGTACGCGATTGCATCGAAGGTCTCGTGGCGTGAACACGCCGGAAAACTGATCCTCATCGACATGGGTAGCGGAGAGTGTTTCGAGTTGAACGAAACGGGAACTGAAATTTGGAGAGGGATAGAGCGGGGTGATTCGAGTCTGGCGATCGCTAGAGCGTTGGCAGAAAATCATCACCTCACGACGGATGTTGCGAGCCAGCACATTTCTCGGCTAGCAACACAGCTGATCGAGCGTCGCCTCGTGACTGCGACGGTTGAAGAGTCCCCGTGAACACTCCCCGATTCCTTTGCAATGCAGAGTACGACCTTGTCGTGGGTGGGGATGACTGTGGTCTGCTCGTCGGCCGAAAAAGCGGACAGATCCTCACGCTCAATCGATCGGCCACGACTGTTTGGCAACGACACCTCGAAGGGGTGAACAACGACAAAATCGTCGCATGGATTCTTGAACAGGTCGAGATGGGGCCCGACGAAGCTCGGAAAATGGTTGAGAACATTCTCTCACCGACGTTGGCGTCAGAGGCAACGGCCGAAAAAGAATATCGATACAGCCCGGAGGGTGATGGTTTTCGAATGAGCAGCGAGGGGCGAGATCGTCTCTGGTATTCAAACGACGGCGACTGCATTCGCTGGATTGACGATGAACGTTCCCCCGAACGTATTGGCGATTGTTTGTGGACCGCGTTGCCCAGACTACTATTTCTCAAGGGTCAGTTCTTGCTACACGGAAGCGCCGTCAACCATCGTGGTCAGGCGATGTTATTCCTCGGGGATAACGGAGCTGGCAAGTCCTCGACCGCAAAAGCGTTTGCATCCAAGGCTGCTTCGGTTTGCGGCGACGACAAGATTGCCATCGGTGTCGATCCGCAGAGTGGCACAATAACGCCAGATGTAGAGCCGTTTTTTCGGCAGTGGATTGTCAAAGCCCGTTCAACCCTCCTGACGACAGAGACTTCAACAGCCGGACCTGAACGATTCAACGGAACAGGCGTCGAACGGCCGGTGACCAGGGTATTCTTTTTGTCTCCGACTCAGCGCGAGAACACAACCGTGTTTCGATTCGAACCGATTGGGGCAACCGAAGCAACAGGGTTGCTATTTCGTCAGTTCTTTTTTGGGAACGACAAACACGCCCAATGGCAATCTCCGCTCCGCTGGTCAGCTCACGTCGCGAACCATGCGATCTGCGGCAAGCTTTTTGTTCCGAATGATCTTGCGGTTCTTCGCCGTGGCGCCGAAAATTTCTTGGATCGATTCGACGGCGGCGAATAAACGGAGCGCTGAAAACCGCATCCGTGATGCTTCGATCGCAAGACCGGTACAATGTCTCCAAATCGGTCTAAAGAGTGAACACAGACTCGTGCCCCGACGAATCGGCGTCGGGTCGGCTGGCAAACCACGCGTGCCCGATTCGATTGCGATTGCGAGTGTTCATACCCAGACAAATGTTATCCCTCGCAGCTTCGGAATTCAGAAGGGTCTCCGCGAGAACCCGTCGATAACAATTTCCACGGCCGGGAAGTCTACGATCTACGGAAGCGATCGCGGCAACCAGCTGATCGCGATCAAGCGCAATTCGTGTTGCGAATCGCTCCGAAATCCACCTCGAAGCATCAACAGCCAACGCGGGTCCGGCAAGACGCCTCAACACTTCCGCTAGTACCAACCCACCCAGCGCAACAACGCTTCCCGTCATACTGAAGACCCGAAACCTCCCTAGATTTCTGCGTCATTGAGGCCGTTATCTGCGTCCAATTTGGAACCTCCGCCCCCTGCGACAAGGTCTCGTATGTTGCCCAATGATTCGAGTACCGGAATCTGAAATCCCTCAATTGAACCCATGGAACCCGCCCGACCTGGGTCAGCCGACAATGTTTCCGTCCCTTTTTGTTCTCTGTTCACGACTGGGGATTATAGCGCTTGACAGCCCGAAGCCAAGCCTCAAGGCATCCTGCTCGGTACAATTG